>JAKCCP010000272.1 GCA_021841985.1 Pseudomonadota bacterium
ATCTGAGGCGCTCGAGGACGGCGCCGAAGCCCGCCGTCAGCAGAGGGGCGAGGAGAAGGGCCGGCCAGAAGAGGACGCCCGGCCGGCCCAGCGCAAAGAGGCTTGCCATCAGGAGCGCGCCGATCATGTAGAAGCTGCCATGCGCGAGGTTGATGATGCGGAGCGCGCCGAAGACAAGGGAGAGGCCCGCCGCGATGACGAAGAGATTGGCCGCCGTAGTGAGCGCGCTCAGGATCTCGATCGCCGCGGATGCGAAATTCATAGGGCGGAGGTCACGCGGCGTCAGTGCCGGGGCTGGAGTTTCTGCGCCTCCTCGCAGGTGAGCATGGTCTCCTCACCGGGGATCGCTTTGACGTCGGTGTAGATCTGCTGGCCATAACGCGGATCGACCTCGCCGGAAATGCGGCCCACGTATTCGGCGACATTGCCCTGATGGTCGCAGGCACGCAGCGTGATCGGCCCGCGGATGGTCTCGACGGTGGCCCCGGAGAGGGCGGCGACGATCTTATCGCCATCGAAATCGCCCGCCTTCTTCACCCCCGCCGCCCAGGTCTCGACCGCGGTGTAGCCGAGGATGGCCCAGGCCGAGGGCCATTCGTTAAAATGCTTGTGATACTCCTCGGTGAAACGCTTCACTCCCTCGCTCTCCATCGCCCAGAAAGGGGCACGGTCGAAGGCGATCGTGCCAGACGGCACCTGGCCGGCGAGCGCGGTCAGCACTTGCCGCCCGTATCCGCCGACCACGGTAGTCGCCTTGAACAGACCAAAGCCAAGCGCCTGCTTGGTGAAGGTGATGAGATCGCCGCCATACTGGCCGACGAAGATGTAATCGGCATGCGCGGCAACAAGCGGCGGGATGTAGGGCGTATAATCGGTCTCGCCGAGCTTGGGGAATTGCTGGGTGAGGATCTTGACGTCCACCCCGGAGGCCTTGAGGGCGGAGACGAAGGAGTCGGCGGAATCGCGGCCGAAACTGTAATTGGGGGTGATGATGGCGACTGTGATCGGCTTTTTGCCGACGAGTTCGGCGAGATAGCGCGCCACCGCCCTGGGCTCCATCACCGTGTTCGGCACCACCTGGAAGGCGTAGGGCGTGAAGACCTGGGTGGTCATCCGCACGTCGTTGGCGGTGAAGAGGAAATACGGAACGTGGTACTGGGCGGCGAGCGTCTCCTCGGCCGCCCCCACCGCGCTCGAGACCGGCCCGAACAGAGCCTTGATGTGATCGGAGAGGATCATCTGACGGACATTGCTGGTGCCGTTGGCCGGAGTCATCCCGTCATCAGCCACCACGAGGCGCACCGTCTGGCCGAGCAGCCCACCCTCGGCATTGATTTTCTCAAGCGCCATGTTGATGCTGCGCTGGCCGGTGATGCCGAGCTGGGCGATCGCGCCCGAAAGCGAAGTGGACTGCCCGACCGTCACCTCGCCCGCCCCGGCCTTGGGGCTCCCCGCCAGCATCAGAGCGGCGGCGAGTCCTGCCGCGCCGAGCAGCGCCCAACTCTTCCGCGCGCCACTCTCCCAACGCTCCGTTTTGATTTCTCTCGCCATGGTTTCCTCCCCCCGCTGTCCTTGCCGCCCGTTTGGTATCATTGTGCCTGAAGGCGTGCCCTTGAGTGAACCCCAATCCGCGTCCCCCGGCAACCACGGGATTCGCGCATTTGACTGAGCGGCGATGGGGAAGCCGCGACGACGATCCGGTCCGGATAGACCCGCACACTGGTCGGCGAGGCACAATCAGCCTCCGCCGGCTTCTCGGCCCGCAGCACGAGGAACGCGGCGCCGATGCCGGTGACTTTCCCCCACAACGAGGGCAATCCACAGCCCCGATCCAGCTACCAGCGCGGCGGTGACCCACATCGCCGGCACCACGCCGCCGCTCCCTTGCGCGACCACACCCAGCAGCAAGGCGCCAATGGCATAGCCGGTGTCGCGCCAATAGCGATAGGTGCCGAGCGCGCGACCACGCCATAGCGGCGGCGCCAAATCGGCCATCGCCGCGATCAGGTTCGGATAAAGCAGCGCCATGCCAAGACCCATGATGGCGGCGGCGGTCAGCCACCACGCGAGGTCATATCCCATCGCGGTGACGGCGATGCCGACAGCCAGCAATGCGAAGCCGGTCACGATGGGCGGCTTGCGGCCGATCCGGTCGGCCAAATGCCCGGTCCAGAGCTGCGAGCCGCCCCAAACCATGGCGTAAAAACCAGTAATCCAGCCGATCTCGACCAAGCCAAGATGCCGGGCGCGGAAATAGACCGGAAGCAGTACCCAGACCAGGGTATCGGCGATCTTGTTCGCGACCCCGCCTTGGCACAACGCCCTGTAGGTGGGGTCGCGGAACGACACCCGCAGGAAAATGTCATGCCAGCGCGCGCCGTCATCGTCGGGGGATGGCTGGACCGGGTTCATTTGCCTGTGTTCGACATGCACCCAGGCGAGGGTATCGCGCACCCAGATCAGCACCGTCAGCGCCAGCGCCAGCACCAGAAACCCGAACGCCAGCAATGCCCAGCGCGGCCCATACTGCGCCGCCAAATAGCTGGCCCCAAGCCCTCCCATGCCCACCGCGGCATATCCCGCCGCTTCGTCGATGCCAATCGCCAGTCCGCGCTGGTGGCTGCCGGCGACATCCACATGCATGGTCACGGTCATCGTCCAGGCACACGCCTGATTGATGCCGAGAAAAACATTGGCGGCAACAATCCACCACCAGTTCGCGGCGAAAAAAATCAAGAGCGGGATCGGCAATCCCGCCAGCCATCCCAGCAATAGAACCTTCTTGCGGCCGATCCGATCCGCAAGCCCGCCGGCGACGACATTCAGCGCGCCTTTCACCAGGCCGAAGGAAAAGACGGAGGAGACAAGAAACAGATAGGCGCCCTTCGCCACGCCGAACTCCCCACTGAGCGGCGGCAGCACCGTGCGTTCCATGCCGAGCGTCAGCCCGACGAAGAAAACCTGCACGGTCTGCAACGTGAACTGCGCCAGATTGACGCGGATTCCACGTGGATGGCTGACATCCGTGGCCGCCGGCGCGGATGGTTCTGCGGACACGATCATTGCCGCGCGTGATCGGCGCGCGAGACGGCGCTGAGTGCTATGAAGGCGGCACCGAAGGTTGTGAGACGTCCGAGCCAAGGGTCGAGTGGCGCCAGGACACGGGCGAACATGCCGACCGGCGGATAGAAAACGGCGCCGTGGAGTGCGCTCACGGTAAGCCCGGCGCGTTCGGCGAGGGCGCGCAGTTCGTTTGCGTTGCGGAAATGCGCTGTCTTCCAGGGGGCCGCGCCGAGCCAGCCGCGCAAGCGGCGAACCATCGCCCAGAGACTCTGGCGTCCAAGCTCCCCGAGGACGAGGCGCCCGCCCGGCCGAAGCACGCGCGCCATTTCGCGGACAGCGCCGGCCGCGTCCGCGACGAAGCAAAGAACGGTGACCGCCACCACCACATCGAAGGCGGCGTCGGGGAAAGGAAGGCGTTCGATCCGCCCTACGAGAAACCCCGCTCTGAGGCCCGTCTTCTCGGCGCGTCTCCGTGCGGCAACCAGCATCGCCGGATCGGGATCGATACCGATCGCCACCGCGCCGCGCGATATCGCGGCGCAGACCAGCGCGCCGTCGCCGCAACCGACATCAAGAACATGAGCGCCACGAAGCTCCCCCATCATATCGAGGAGCAAGCGTTGCTCGAGCCCCTCGGTCACGCCGCCGAGCGGGGTAGCGCGCCAGGACGCATAAACGTCCGGCCCGATCGTCGTCGGCGCGTCCGTCCCGATCATGCCAGCACCCGGCGCAATTGCGTGACGACTTCCTCGATCTCCTCCCGCGTGGTGCTCCGTCCGAGGCTGAAGCGGATCGCGCCAAGGCCGCTCTCGGCCGAAATCCCCATCGCCTGCAGCACCGGCGAGAGCGCGATCTGGCCGGAATGACAAGCCGAGCCGGTGGACGCGGCGATAGCCGGCATTTGTGCGAGGATGTCGGCGCCGACGCGACCGATGAACGAGACGTTGAGCGTGTT
>JAKCCP010000013.1 GCA_021841985.1 Pseudomonadota bacterium
GGCGAGACCCTGGCGAAGGCGATGTGGCGGGCGGTCGAACTCGAAACCATCGCCCGGCAATATTACCACAGCCTCCTGATCGGCGGGCCGGTGCTGCTCTCCGAGGCCGACATCGCCGAGACCGCGGTGAAATTCGAGACCTACGGCCTGCACGAGCCGACGCGGGCGGCATGACCGAGCCCTTCGACCTCGCGGTGATCGGTGGCGGGATCAACGGCGCCGGGATCGCGCGCGACGCCGCCGGGCGCGGGCTGCGCGTTCTGCTCTGCGAAAAGGGCGATCTCGGCGAGGGGACGTCCTCGCGCTCGGGCAAGCTCATCCATGGCGGGCTGCGCTATCTCGAATATTATGAGTTCCGCCTGGTGCGCGAGGCGCTGATCGAGCGCGAGGCGCTGCTGGCGCTGGCGCCGCACATCGTCTGGCCGATGCGCTTCGTGCTGCCGCATGGCGCCGGGCAGCGGCCGGCCTGGATGATCCGGCTGGGCCTGTTCCTCTATGACCATCTCGGCGGGCGCAAGCGGCTGCCGGCCACCCGGCGCCTCGACCTCCGACACCAACCGGAAGGCGAGGCGGTGAAAGAAGAGTATCGTCTCGCCTTCGAATATTCCGATTGCTGGGTCGATGACGCCCGTCTCGTGGTGCTCAACGCGCTCGATGCGGCGGCGCGCGGGGCGGAGGTGCTGACCCGTAGCGAGGCGGTCGCGGCGCGGCGGGAAGACGGCCTCTGGCGGCTCACGCTCCGCGCCGCCGACGGGACCGGGCGCGAGGTGCGCGCGCGCATTCTGGTCAACGCCGCCGGCCCCTGGGTCGAGCAGGTGCTGCGCGGGGTCGCCTCCGTCAACAGCAGCCGGCGGGTGCGATTGGTAAAAGGCAGCCACATCGTGGTGCCGAAATTCTGGTCCGGCGCGCATGCCTATCTGCTGCAGAACGACGACAAGCGGGTGATTTTCGTCAACCCTTACGAGGATGATCTCTGCCTCATCGGCACCACCGACATCCCTTTCGATGGCGAGGCGGAAGACGTCGCCATCGCCGATGACGAGAAAGACTATCTGTTGCGCGCGGTGAACCGCTATACTCGCCATCAGCTCACGAAGGGCGACATCCGTCATGCGTTCTCCGGCGTCCGGCCGCTTTATGACGACAAGGCGGCCAATCCCTCGGCGGTAACCCGCGATTACGTGTTCGATATCGACCATCCCCCGAACGAAGCGCCGCTGCTTTCGGTTTTCGGCGGCAAGATCACGACCTATCGCAAGCTCGCCGAGCACGCGCTCGACAAGCTGGCGCCGTTTTTCGGCGCGTTTCCCGGCCCCTGGACGGGCGCCGCGCCGCTTCCCGGCGGCGACATGCCGGGGGCGGACTTCGCGAGATTTTTCGACGAATTTCACCAACGCCACGATTTCCTGCCGGCGCCACTCGCGCGCCATTATGCCAGACTCTATGGCACCCGCGCCGATGACCTGCTCGCAAACGCGCATGAGATGGCCGATCTCGGAGACCATTTCGGTGGCCTTTTCTATGCCCGCGAGGCGGATTTTCTCATCCGCACGGAATGGGCGCGCCGGGCAGAGGATATTCTGGAGCGGCGCACCAAGCATCATCTGCATATGAACGCCGCCGAGATCGAAGGGTTCGCGCGGTGGATGGCGCACGCGGCATGAACGCCATCCACGAGGATCCGGCCTATCGCGCGCTGCTCGCCCATTCCGCGCGTATCGGCGCCGATCCGGCTTTGGTGCAGGGCGCGGGCGGCAATACCTCGCTCAAGCGGGACGGGGTTTTATGGGTCAAGGCGTCGGGCACCTGGCTTCGTGACGCCGAGCGGCGGGCGATCATGGTGCCGGTGCGGATGGCGCCGCTTCTCATCGCGCTTGCCTCTGACGATCCGCGCGCCGAGACGGCGCGCGATTTCGTCGTGGCCGAGGATAATCCCGGAGGATTGCGTCCGTCGATCGAGACCACGATGCATGCCGTCTTGCCGCATCGGGTGGTCGTGCATGTCCATTGTGTCGAGACCATCGCCTGGGCGCTCCGCGAAGATGCCGCGGCGGCGCTGGCGGCGCCGCTGGCCGGCCTTCCCTGGGCATTCGTCCCCTATGTTCGGCCCGGCCCACCGCTCACGCGGGCGATACGCGAACGTCTCGCGCCGGAGACCGACATCCTGGTGCTCGGCAATCATGGGCTCGTCGTGGGAGCGGCCGATCCCGCCGCCGCTGTCGCACTGGTGGCCATGGTCGCCGCGCGGCTCAGGCTTCCCCCGCGCGCGGCACCGCCCGCCGATGCGCCGGCGCTTGCCCGGCTCGCGGCCGGCGGCGCCTACATCCCCGCGCCGCCCGCCGTCCACGCCATCGCCACCGATCCCGCGGCCTTGGACGTGGCGCGGCGCGGCTCCTTCTATCCCGATCACGTCATTTTTCTCGGCCCCAGTATTCGCGTCGTCGCGCCGGATCAGCCTCTGCCGGCCGGGGACGAAGCGCCACCGATGCTGGTCGTGCCCGGGAAAGGCGTCCTGCTGCGCCGTGATGCTTCCCCGGGGGTTGCGCCGCTCGCGCGCTGTCTCGCCGATGTTTGCGCTCGGCTCGATCCGGCGCTGCCGCTTCGTCCGCTCTTGGCTGAGGAAGAAATCGCGCTTTTGAATTGGGAGGCGGAGCAGTATCGCCGCGTGCTCGCCGCCTCGGGGTCATGAACGGGATCGCGCTCGGCATCGATCTCGGAACCTCGGGCGTGCGGGCGGCGATCGTCGATGCGCGCGGGGAACCGCTCGCGTTCGCCAGCGCCCGGCTCGACCCGGCGGTACGCCGGGATCCGGCGGCGCTCTGGCGGGCTGTCGGCTGGGCTCTGGCTGGGCTCGGCGATCTCAGCGCGGTCGGCATGGTCGCGGTCGATGGCACGTCAGGCACGCTAATCGCGATCCACGGCGTCGGCCGGCCAGTCGCCCCGCTCAGCCTCTATAGCAGCCCTGCCGACCCGGCGCGGGTGCGGCAGATCGCCGCCATCGCCCCGGCCGAGAGCGCGGCCCGTGGCGCCACCTCGCCGCTCGCGAGAGTCCTCGCCTTGCAGGCCGCGCTGAGCGTGACCCGGGTGCTGCACGAGGCGGACTGGATCACTGGTCGCCTCCTGGGCCGGTTCACGACGAGCGACGAGAACAATGCCCTCAAGACCGGCTATGACGTGCGGCGGCGGGAATGGCCGGGCTGGATCGAAACACTCGGCGTTCGCCCCGGGGTGCTGCCGGATGTCGTGCCGCCAGGAACCCGGCTCGGCGAGATCGGGCGCGAGGGGGCGGCGCTCGGCCTGCCGCATCGCGCCGCCGTGGTCGCCGGCACGACCGATGGCTGCGCCGCTTTCCTCGCCACCGGGGCTACCGAGCCGGGAGAGGCGGTGACATCTCTCGGCTCGACACTCACCCTGAAGCTGCTTTCGCGCCAGCCGGTGTTCGCGCCCGAATACGGGATCTATAGCCACCGCTTCGGCGAGGCTTGGCTCGCCGGCGGCGCCTCCAATAGCGGCGGCGCGGTGCTGGCGCGATTTTTCGACGCCGCCCAGATCGAGGCGCTGTCGGCGGCCATCGATCCCACCCGGCCCCGCAACCTCGATTATTACCCTCTTTTGACACGAGGAGAGCGCTTTCCGATCAACGACCCGGCTCTTTGTCCCCGCCTCGCGCCGCGCCCGGCGGATGACGGCCGGTTTCTCCACGGCCTCCTCGAAGGAATCGGGCGGATCGAGGCGCTGGGCTATCGGCGCCTCGCCGGACTCGGCGCACCGACGCCGATCCGCCTGCGCACGGTCGGCGGTGGGGCGGATAATACCGGATGGACCGCCATTCGTGCCCGGTTGTTCGGCGTGCCCTTGGCGCCCGCCCGCGCGACCGAGGCGGCGATCGGCACGGCGCTGCTCGCCCTGTGCGCGGCATGTTCGCGCTCATGATCCGCAACCATCCGCACCGCACAGGCCAAGACCGAGTTCCTGCTTGAGATCTTGGTAGTCCCGCTCGATCGGGACTGGGGT
>JAKCCP010000093.1 GCA_021841985.1 Pseudomonadota bacterium
TAGAACGGCACCGCATACAGCTTGCCGTTCGCCGACAATGCTTCCCGCACCGACGGGAACACGTCATTCATGTCGTAGGACGCGGGAAAACCGTCGAGGCTGACGAGCCAGTTCTGCTTGCCCCAGATCGGGGTCTCGTATGACCCGATGGTGAGGATGTCGAACTGCCCGCCATGGGTTGCGATATCGGTCGTCACGCGCTGGCGGAGAACATTTTCCTCCAGCACCACCCAATTGATTTTGTTCCCGGTTTCCTTCTCCCACTGGGTCGAGAGCTTCTGCATCTCGACCATCTGGGAATTGTTCACGGTGGCGATGGTGATCGTCGCGGCGGTGGCGGAGAAAGATGAGCCGAGCAGCAGACCGCCGGCGAGCATGAGGCTGGCGGCCACGGCGCGTTTCATTCCCTGCGCTTGATGACGCATTGCGTTCCTCCCGAAAATTGGGCATTTGCCCTTGAAGAGGGCGTTACCTTCGGCCAGCTTCTGACCTTCTGTCAAGCGCCGATCGCGTGTCCATGAGGCCGGTCGCGGTCGCCTCATCGGTGATCAGGCCGTTCAGCAGCCCGCTCGCGAGCGCTGCCCGGAGCGCCGGCAGTTTCTCCGCGCCCGCCGCGATGCCGACCCGGATGGCGCCCTGGCTGCTGCCGGCCCAGAGCGCGGTGATGCGCGCGGCGAGCGGGGTTGTGACGCGGGTGCCGCGCTCGTCGAAGACGCAGCCGGCGATTTCGCCGATCGCGCCGGCCTCCATCAACGCCGCGAGTTCGGCATCGGTGATGAAGCCGCTCTGATGCAAGGGCGCCCGCCAGCCGATATGACCGACGCCGAGAAAAAGACAGCGCGCCTCCTGATGAAGGGCTTGCAGGGTCTGATAGGCGCGCTGGCGCTCGGCGAGGGCTTTCTCCTCGACGGTGCTGGTGGCCAGCGGCAGGGTCATCGGGAAACATTGCGCGCCGGTCCGCTCGGCGATCCGCATCACCGGGTCGGCGGCCATCGCGCGGCCGTCGTAACCGAGCGTGCCGCACAGCGAAAACAGCTTATGTTGCGGCGCGTCGAGCGGCGAGATCTCGGCGGCGACGGCGCGCAGCGTGCGGCCGGTCGAAAACCCGATCACCAGCGGCGCCGGCTGGGCGAGCCAGGTTTCCAGATACTGCGCCGCCGCGATGGCGAGGCCGGGCAGGCTGCCATCGTCGCCGCTCGCCGTCGGCACCACCTCGCAATGGGCGAGGCGATAGCGCTCGCTGAGCCGTTCGGCCTTGGCGAGACAACTGCCGAGCGGATGATCGAAACGGAACTTGATCAGCTTCTCGGCGACCGCGCGGGCGACCAGACGCTGCGCGGTCTGGCGCGAAACATGGAGCTGGGCGGCGATTTCGTCCTGAGTGCGGGCGGCGATGTAATAGAGCCATGCCGCGCGCGCCGCCTGGTCGAGGCGTTCGCGCGCGAGGCGCTGGCGGCGCGCGTTGGTGTCGTCAGCCATCGTCTTTCCTTTGGGTTGCGCCGCCGCGGCTGCCGTGGTTTGCGGCGTGAGGCGAGATATTGCCCAGTGATTGGATAATTGCCAATATCCTATCGCGCATGGGTCGGAGCGGGAAGAATGCCGGAGATCGTCACCGTCGGAGAATTGCTGGTCGATGTCCTGGCCGAGACGGTGGGGCAGGCTTTGTCCGCGCCCGGCCGCTATCTCGGTCCCTACCCTTCCGGTGCTCCGGCGATTTTCGCCGATCAGGCGGCGCGGCTCGGCGTTGCCACCGCGATCGCCGGCGCGGTCGGCGCCGATGCGTTCGGGCAAGCGGTGCTCGACCGCTTGCGCGCAAGCGGGGTCGATGTCGGCGCGGTGCGCGTGCTCGACGACGCCACCACCGGCGTTGCCTTCGCGACCTATTTCGCCGATGGCGGCCGCGAATTTCTGTTCCACATGAAGGACGCGGCGCCCGGCCGATTTCGCGCCGACGACGTGACGGCGGCCCTGTTCGCCGTGTACCGCTTTTTTCACATCATGGGCTCGTCCTTGTTTTCGCCGCCGATGATCGCCGCCATCCGCCGCGGCATCGCCCTCGCCGAGGCCGCCGGAGCGCGGATTTCCTTCGATCCCAATATCCGCCCGGCGCTGTTGCGCGCCCCCGGCGTTGCCGAGGCGATCCACGAGATCGCCCGCCGCGCCGATATCCTCATGCCGAGCGAGGTCGATCTCGCCTTCCTCTGCCCCGGCGAAGAGGTCGAGGCGGCGCTCGAGACCCTGCTGTCGTGGCGCGCAAGCCGCGTTTTTCTGAAGCTCGGCGCCGCCGGGAGCCGCTATGCCGATCGCAGCCAGCGCCTCAGCGCGCCGCCTTTCGCGACCACCGAAATCGACCCGACCGGCGCGGGCGATTGCGCCGGCGCGACCTTTCTCGCGTCACTGCTCCGTGATCTGCCGCTCGAGCGCTCTCTTGCGCGCGCCAACGCCGCCGGCGCGCTCGCGGTCGCCAAGCGCGGGCCGATGGAAGGCAATAGCGACGAGGCGACGCTCAGCGCCTTCATCGCCGACGCGGCAAAGCCGGCTCCGGGACAAGAAAAACGCGGATAAAGGAGAAGCGGATGGCGTATTTCATCGGCATCGATGGCGGGACCGAGAGTTTGCGCGCGCGGGTTTTCGACCTCGCCGGCCGCCCGCTCGGCAATGGCGTCAGCCCCTATACAACCCAGTTCGCCCCCGGCGCCCGCGCCGAACAAGACCCCGAGGCGTGGTGGCGCGCTCTGGGTCTGGCGGTGCGCGCCGCGATCGCCGAGGCCGGGGTCGCGAAAGACCAGGTGGAGGGGCTGTCGCTGGCGACGACCTGCTGCACCGTGGTCGCGCTCGATCAGGCGGGGCGCGCCTTGCGGCCGGCGATTTTGTGGATGGACATGCGCGCTGGCGAGGAAGCGGCGGAAGTGCTCGCGACCGGCGATCCGGCCTTGGTCGTCAATGGCGCGGGACGCGGCCCGGTCTCCGCCGAATGGATGATCCCGAAAGCGCTCTGGCTCGCGCGGCATGAGCCGGAGAATTTCGCGCGTGCCGCGACCATTTGCGAATACCAGGATTTTCTCACCCTGCGCCTGACCGGGCGGCGCTGCGCGAGCCTCAATAACGCGTCCATCCGCTGGCATTACGCGAGCGATCGCGGCGGCTGGCCGGTGAGCCTCGTGCGCGCCCTCGGCATCGAGGCGCTTTTGGAAAAATGGCCGGCGGAGGTGCTGGCGCCGGGCGCGGTGATCGGCCGGCTCACGCGTGACGCGGCCGAACATCTCGATCTGCCGGCAAGCGTGCGGGTGGTGCAAGGCGGCGCCGATGCGCTGATCGGGATCATCGGCCTTGGCGTTGCCCGCCCCGGCCAGATCGCGCTCATCACCGGCTCATCGCATTTGCAGTTCGGGGTCTCCGACCAGCCGCGCCATGTGCCGGGGCTCTGGGGCACGTATCGGGACTCGGTCTATCCCGGCAGCCATTTGCTGGAAGGGGGACAAACCTCGACGGGGTCGATCATCGCCTGGCTGCGGCGCCTCATGAGCGGCGCCCTCGATCTCGCGGCGCTGAACGAAGCGGCGGCGGCGCTGCCGCCCGGAGCGGAGGGGGTTCTCGCGCTCGACCATTTCCAGGGCAACCGCACGCCGCACACCGATTCGCTCTCACGCGGGGCGATCACCGGGCTTTCGCTGCATCATGGGGTTGCGCATATCTTCCGCGCGATTTTGGAGGCGATCGGTTTTGGCACTCGCGCCATCGTCGATGCCATGCGCGGCGCCGGCTTCGACGCCGCCGAGATGGTGGCCGGGGGTGGGGCGACGAATTCGCCGCTATGGCTGCAAATCCACGCCGATACCGCCAATCTCCCGGTCGTCGTGCCGGATGTGAGCGAGGTGCCCTCGCTCGGCGCGGCCATCCTCGCCGCGGTCGGCGCCGGCCGTTTCGCTGTGATCGAGGACGGGATCGCGGCGATGGTCCGCCCCGGCCGCCGCATCGCGCCGAAGATCGGAA
>JAKCCP010000052.1 GCA_021841985.1 Pseudomonadota bacterium
CTCGGGCACGATCTCGACGATCCCACTTTGCTCGCGACCCTCGATGCCCTGCCGGCCAAGGCGACGGCGCCGGTGGTGGTCACGATCACGAAAGGGCCGCTCTATCACCTCGGCAAGATCGATATCCTCGGCGAGGTGACGGAAGCCGAGCGCGCGGCGACCGGCCTCGCGCCGGGGCAGCCGGCGGTCGCGGCGGATGTCCTCGCCGGGCAGGGCAAACTGCTCAAGGCGCTGAAGCACGACGGCCACGCCTTCGCGAAAGTCTCGCCCCCGGAGGCGATCGCGCATGACGACGGCCACACGCTCGATGTCAGCTTCCGCGCCGATCCCGGCCCGCGCGTCGATCTCGGACCGATCACGCTCAAGGGGCTGAAGATGGTCGATCCCACCTATCCCCAGGGGCTGATCACCTTGAAACAGGGAACGCCCTATGACGCCGATCAGATCGAGCAGCAGCGCCAGACGCTCGCCGGCCTGCCGGTTTTCGCCGGCGTGCGGGCAGAGACGCCGGATCAGCTCGACGCCGCCGGCGCGCTGCCGCTCGATTTCACCTTCAACGAGGCGCCGCGCCACGCGATCACCTTCGATGGCTCGTACTCCACCGATCTCGGCGCCGCGCTGACCGCGTCCTGGACCGATCGCAACGTCTTCGGCAATGGCGAGAGTCTGACGCTTTCGGCCAGTGCCGATGAAATCGGCGGCCTCGATGCCCAGTATCCCGGCTATGATCTGAGCGGCACCTACACCATTCCGCAATGGCTGCGCCGCGATCAGAGCTTGTCCTTCAACGTCACCGCCTTGCAGCAATATCTCTATACGTACACCCAGACCGCGCTTTACGCGACCTCGACGGTGACGCGCCAGATCACCCCGGCGCTTTCCGTCAATGTCGGCGTCGGGCTGGAGCAGGAGGTGATCGCGCAGAACAACAGCAGCGATTTCTATGCCCTGTTCAGCACCCCCGTCGGGCTGAAATACGACGACACCAACAACCTGCTGGAGCCGACGCGCGGCTTCCGCGCGACCGCCCAGGCGACACCGACCGCCTCCTTGGGCGGCTATGACGGCCACGCTTTCTTTATCATCGGCCAGGGCCAGGCCTCGACCTATCTCGATCTCGCCGGCAATGGGCGGACGGTGCTCGCGCTCCGCGCCATGGTCGGCGACACCTGGGGCGCGAGCGAATTCCAGGTTCCCGCCGATCAGCGCTTCTATGGCGGCGGCAGCGCCAATATGCGCGGCTACCGCTATCAATGGGCGAGCCCGCAATTCGCCGACCAATTGCCGGCCGGCGGCCTCGCGATGGATGCCGGGACGGTGGAACTGCGCCAGCGGATCGGCGCCAACTGGGGCGCGGTGACGTTTTTCGATGTCGGCCAGGTGAGCGAGCAACCCGCCCCCTTCACCGGCCAGACCTATCCCAGCGTCGGCATCGGCGCCCGCTATTTCACCGGCTTCGGGCCGATCCGGGTGGATTTCGCGGTGCCCCTGGTGCAGGTTCCGGGGGATTTCCCGTTCGAGGTCTATATCGGGCTCGGGGAGGCATTCTGATGCGGCGCGCGGCACGGCGTCTCGCGATCGGACTGGCGCTGGCGCTGGCGGGCGTCGTGCTCGCGGTCGCGCTCGCCGGCCTCACCCTCAATACCGGCCCCGGACGGCGCGCGGTCGAGCGCTATCTGCCTACGCTCACCGGCGGCACGCTGCGGCTCACCGGCCTCGCCGGGCGCTTCCCCGACCGGCTGCGGCTCGGCACCCTCGAACTCCGTGATCCGAGCGGCGTCTGGCTTCGGATCGAGGGGGCGGCGCTCGATCTCGATCTCGCCGCGCTCGGCGGGCGCGAATTGCGGATCACCCGTCTGGCGGCGCGACGGGTCGCGGTCGCGCGCTTGCCCGAGCCCACGCCCTCGCCCCAATCCACGCCGGCGCGAAGCGGTGGGGGCCTGTTTGCGCTTCCGGTGACCGTGGTGCTCGCGCGGCTGGAGATCGCGCGGCTCGATCTCGCAGCCCCGGTCGCGGGAGAGGCGCTGGCGCTCGCGGCCAGCGGCGCGGGCCGATTTCGTGCCCTGGATGACGCGCGGGCCGAACTCGCCGTCACCTCCCTCGATGACCACCCCGGGCGCTATGACGCGACGCTCGCGCTCAGCGGCGGCGACGTCACGGCGCGGGTGACAGTGGCCGAGCCGGCTTCGGGTCTTCTCGCGACCCTCGCCGAGATGCCGAGCCTCGGCGCCATCGCCGCGTCGGCAACCCTCGCCGGGCCGCGCGCGGCGGCGGCGCTCGGCCTCGATCTCGCCGCCGGCCCGCTTCAGGCCCATCTCGCCGGCCGGGTCGATCTCGATCATCTCACCGGAGATCTGCAACTCACCGCGACCGCGCCGGCGATGGCACCGGCGCCCGGGGTGTCCTGGCGCGCGATCACCCTTGCGGCAACCGCAACGGGGAAGTTTTCAGCACCCCGGGCGACGGGCCATCTCCGTATCGACGATCTCGCCGCCGACGGGGCGCGGATCGCGACGATCACCGCCGAACTCGGCGGCGATCCCGACACCGCCGAACTCACCGCCCGCGCCGAGACGATCCGTCTCCCTGGCCATCTTCCCGGCCCGGCGCCCGATCTTCTGGCCGGGACGCCGCTGGCGCTCGCCGCCAAGCTCGCGCTCGGCGCGCCGACGCGGCCGCTGACCTTGTCCCTCGATCACCCGCTTCTCCATCTCGGCGCGCAGGTGACGACCGCGGGGGCGATGGGCGGAAAGGCGACCCTTGATCTTCCCGATCTCGCCCCGCTCGCCGCGATCGGCAAGGTCGATCTCGCGGGTCACGCCCATCTCGCGCTGACCGCGGCACTTCCCGCAACCGGCCTCGCCAGCGCCGATCTCACCGGCGATATCGCGGTCGAACGCGGGATGGCGCCGGTCCCGGCGCTGCTCGGCGAGCGCGCGCATCTCGCGGCGGCAGCGCGCTTCGCGCGTGATTTTAGCGACGTGCCGGCGGCCGCGCTCACCCTCGATGGCCAGGCGCTGTCGCTCGCCGCCGCCGGCGGGTTGACCGGCGGGCGGCTCGCACTCGACTGGCATCTCGCGCTCGCCGATCTCCGGGCGATCAACGCCGCCCTCGCCGGCGCGATCGCGGGTGATGGCCACGCCGCCGGCAGGCTAGACGATCTCGCCCTCGATACCCTGCTCAGCGGTCGCCTTGCCGCCGCCCCGCTGCCGGCGACCCCGTTCAGCCTCGCGCTCACCGCCCAGTCCCTCCCCGCCGCGCCCCGCGCCCATCTCCAGCTTACCGCGACCCTCGATCGCGCGCCGCTGCGGCTCATGCTCGATGCCGCCCGCGACACCGACGGGACGGCGCGCCTTACCCTCGGCGACCTCGCCTGGAAGAGCCTTGCCGGCAGCGGCAGCCTCACCCTCGCCCGGCAAGCGACGCTGCCGGCGGGGACACTCGCACTCCGCCTCGCCCGGCTCGGCGATCTCGATCCGATCATCGGACCGCTCATTGGGCAAAAACTCGCCGGCAGCCTCGCCCTGGCCGCCAGCGTCGCGCCGGACACCGTGAAGCTCGATCTGACGGCGGCGGCGGCCGGGATCGCCGGCGGCGCCCGCATCGCCCAGGCCCGGCTCGCGGCCAGCGTCGCCGCGCCGATGACCGCGCCCGAGATCTCGGCGCGGCTGGCCTTGGTCGGGATCACCGCCGGCAGCCTCGCCGGCGATGCCAGCCTCTCTGTCGCCGGCAAGCCGAACGCGCTCGCCGCCAGGCTCGATGCCAGCCTCGAAAACCTCGCCGGCGCGCCGGCCAGCGCCTCCGCCAGCGCGACCCTCGATGCCGGGGCCAAGCGCCTCGCCCTCACCGCGCTCGCGGCGTCATGGCATGGCGAGTCGCTCCGGCTGCTTTCGCCGATGCATCTCGCTTTCGCCGACGGCGTCGCGCTCGACCGCCTCGCGCTCGGCCTCGGCGCCGCGCGTCTCACCCTGG
>JAKCCP010000076.1 GCA_021841985.1 Pseudomonadota bacterium
TTTCCGCAGCCTGCTAGAGCAACATCCATTCAGATGGAATCATCTGAATGGATTAGGTTGCTCGCCAAAACAAAGAGATAGAGCAATATCCGTGAGCCAATGCAAACGGATATTGCTCTAGCAGGCTACCGCGGCGCCGCGGTCGGGTCGATCCAGCCGACATGCCCGTCCTCGCGACGGTAGACGACATTGAGTTCGCCGCTCGCGCTGTTGCGGAACATCAGGACCGGCTGATCCTCGAGATCCATGCGCATCACCGCCTCGCCGACCGACAGCAGATTGATTTCCGCCGGCGTCTCGGCGATCACCGTCGCATAGGCGCCGATCGCGGCATCCCCGGCGACGCCATTGCCCTCCGTCTCCTCCTCCTCGCGCAGCACATAGCGCCGCGCCGCTTCCGGGCGGGCGCGGTTGGCGAGATCGCGGGCGTGTTCGTTGACCCGCCGGCGATAGCGGCGCAGACGCTTGGCGATATGCTCGGCGGCATCGTCGAACGCCGCGTGCGCGTCCGCCGCCTCGCCCTCGGCGCGCAAAAGCAAGCCGCGCCCGGCGTGAAGATTGATATCGCAGGTGAAGAAACTCCGCGCCCGCCCGAAGGTCACGTGCGCCTCGAGCGCGCGGTCGAAATACTTCCCGGCGATGGTGCCGAGCTGCTCCGATACCCGCAGACGCAACGCATCCGACAACTCGACCTGCTTGCCCGAAACCGTGATCTGCATCGACCTCACCCTTTCACCAGGTTATTTTTCCAGGATATAGGAACGCGGCGGCGAAATCCGCTATTCTCCCTAGACCATCTCCGCCTTCTCCCGCCGGCGCTGGACGGAACCCGGGATTCGTAGCGCCTCGCGGTATTTGGCCACGGTTCGGCGGGCGATGTCCACGCCTTCGCGGCGCAACGCGGCCACCAGCGCGTCATCGGAGAGAACGGCACCCGGCGCCTCGGCGTCGACCAGCGCCCGGATGCGGTGGCGAATCGCCTCGGCGCTGTGGCTTTCGCCCGAAGTGCCGGCGATCGCGGTGGTGAAAAAATATTTCAGCTCGAACATCCCGCGCGGTGTCGCCATGTATTTATTGGCGGTGACGCGGCTCACCGTGCTTTCGTGCAATTCGACGGCGCTCGCGATGTCGCGCAGGATGAGCGGGCGGAGATGGGAAATGCCGTGGCGGAAGAAGCCATCCTGCTGGCGGACGATCTCGGCCGCGACCTTGAGAATGGTCTGGGCGCGCTGGTGGAGGGATTTGACCAGCCAGTTCGCGGTTTGCAGCTTTTCGGCGAGAAAGCCACGCGCCTCCTCGCCGCGTTTGGTGTGGGCGATGATCCGCGCGTGCAGCCCCTGATTGACCAGGACGCGCGGCATGGTGTCGGGGTTGAGTTCGATCAGCCAGTCCCCATCCGGCGCCGGGCGCATCAGAAGATCGGGCAGGATGGGGGTTGCCGGCGCGTCATCGAACCCCGCGCCGGGTTTCGGGTCGAGGGCGCGGATCTCGGCGATCATGTCGGCGAGATCCTCGGCGTCCACCCCGCAAATCTCCATCAGCCGCCGCGTCTCGCGCCGCGCGAGCAGCTCCAGATGGTCGAGGAGCGCCGCCATCGCCGGGTCGAGCCGATTGCGTTCGGCCAATTGCACGGCGAGGCATTCGGCGAGCGAGACGCAAAAGAGCCCGGTCGGATCGAAGCGCTGCATGCGCGCGCGCACGCTCTCCACCCGCGCAAGCGGAACCCCGAGCGCCTCGGCGATCGCCTCCGGCGGCGCCGAGAGCCGCCCGGCGGGATCGAGGAGGGCAATCAGATGCGCCCCGATCAATCGTTCCGCCGGATCGTGGAAGGAGAGCCGCAATTGCTCGCCGAGATGCTCGCGCAAGCTGCGCGGCCCGGCGGCGAGGCTGTCGATGCCGCGCTCGTCCTCGGAAAAATCGAGCGCGCCGCCCCGCCCGCCCTGGCCCGCTCCGCCCTGGCCGATCCCGCCATAGCCATCCGCCGGCCCGCCGCGATCGAACCACTCCGCCGCCTCGGCATCGAGCGGCGCCGCCGCCTCGCTCGGCAGCGAGCCGGTGGCATTGATCGCCTCGGTGAGATGCGCGACATCGGCGCCGTCATGGCCGTCGGGCGATACCACCTGGTCCGGCGCCGGACGCTCGCCGATCCGCGCCTCGCCGCCGTCATCGCGCTCGAGCAGCGGGTTGCGCTCCAATTCCTCGGCGACGAAGGCGTTCACTTCGAGATTGGAAAATTGCAAAAGCTTGATCGCCTGCCGCAATTGCGGCGTCATCACCAGCGATTGCGATTGCCGTAGATCGAGACGCGGGCCGATCCCCATGCGCCCGGATCCTAGAGACTAAACCTTTCGCCGAGGTATACGCGCCGCACATCCTCATGCGCCACCACCTCATGCGGCTGGCCTTCCATCAACACCTGTCCGTCATGCATGATATAGGCGCGGTCGATCACCTCCAGCGTCTCGCGGACGTTATGGTCGGTGATCAGGACGCCGATGCCGCGATCCTTGAGATGCGAGACGAGATCACGGATTTCGCCGACCGCGATGGGATCGATGCCGGCCAGCGGCTCATCGAGCAGGATATAGCTCGGCTGGGTCGCGAGGGCGCGGGCGATCTCGAGCCGCCGCCGCTCGCCACCGGAGAGCGCGAGCGACGGCGTGCGGCGGAGATGGCCGATGCCGAACTCGGCGAGCAATTCGTCGAGCATCTGATCGCGCCGGTCCTTCAGCGGCTCGACCACCTCGAGCGCCGACATGATGTTCTGCTCGACATTGAGGCCGCGGAAAATGCTCGCCTCCTGCGGCAGATAACCGATGCCAAGGCGCGCCCGGCGATACATCGGCAATCCGGTGATCTCGTTGCCGTCGAGCCGGATCGCGCCGGTATCGGGCTGGACCAGGCCGACGATCATGTAGAACGTCGTCGTCTTGCCGGCGCCATTCGGCCCGAGAAGACCGACCGCCTCGCCGCGTCGCACCGAGATCGAAACATTCCGCACCACCGGACGCTTCTTGTAGGTCTTGCCGAGACCGCTCGCGGTGAGACCGATCTGACCCTGCACGACGCGAAGCTCGGTCATGGTGTCACCGCCTTCGCCGGGGGAGAGGCCGGGGCCGTCTCGCCCGCCTTGCCGTCCTTCTTGGCCGCGCCCTTCTTGCCGGCATCGGTTTTGGCGGTGCCGTTCTCGTTCTGGGTGGGCATGATCAGGCCATGGACGCGCTGATCGGTGCTGGAAAGCATGGTGGACACCCCGGTTTTCATATCGACATCGGCCGCCACGCCATTGACCTGATTATCCCCCCGCGTCACCCGCACATTGCCGATCACGCGGGCCTTGCCGGTATCGGGCACGTAGACGCCGCGGTCACCATAGACGATTTCGGTCGCGGTGCGGAGATCGACATTGCCATAGGCCTCGACCCGCTTGAGCTTGCCCGAGGCGGCTTGCAGCTCATCCGGTGGCTGGCCGGGTTTGCCCGGCGGCGGCGGTGGTTTCGGCGCCGCCGGCGCGCCGCTCGCCGGCTGATCCGGGGGCTCGGAATAGGAAACCAGCGTGTCGGCGGCGATCCGCCGGCCGTCGCCGGTGACGACGACGGCGTTGCCGCGGGCGATCGAGATGCGCGTTTGCGAATAATATTCCATGCTGTCGCGGGCAGTCACGACATCCTGCGGCGTGGTCAGTTTCAGCGCATGGCCGGTCAGGATCAGCACCGCCTGGTCCATGTCATAGACGCCCTTGTCACCCCAGGCCTGATCGGTCGCGGTGAAGATATGCACATGCCCGACCGCGTCCAGGCGATAGATCTCGTTGCCGCCGCTGTCGTCACTGCCCGGCGGGCTGCCCGGTGGGCTGCCCGGCGCGCCCCCCCCTGCCGCCGGGGGTGCCGCCGGCTTCGCGCTCGCCGGGGGCGGATTGCCAGGGGGCGAATTGCCAGGGGGCGAATTTATGGGGC
>JAKCCP010000134.1 GCA_021841985.1 Pseudomonadota bacterium
TTCGAGATGGTCGAGATCGTTGTGGCGGAAGATATGCCGCTTGGCCGGGCTGTGACGCATGCCGGCGATCATCGAGGCGTGGTTTTTCGCGTCCGAAAAAACCTCCCAGCCGGGCAGGCTGCCGAGAATGGTGGTCAGCGCTGCGTCGTTCGAGACATAGCCGGAGGTGAACAAAAGCGCCGCCTCCTTGCCGTGGAGATCGGCGAGTTCCGCCTCCAGGGCGTCGTGCAGCGGGCTGGTGCCGGCGATGTTGCGGGTGCCGCCGGCGCCGACCCCAAAGCTGCGCGCCGCGGCCACGGCGGCTGCCACCGTCACCGGGGCGGCGCCCATGCCGAGATAGTCGTTGGCCGACCACACCACGACCTCGCGTTTTTGCCCGGCATGCTCCCATTCATAGATGGGGTAGCGTTCGGCGTTGCGCCCGAGCGGGGTGAACGTACGATAATGCCCCTGGACGCGAATGTCGGCCAGGGTTTGGTCGCAAAGGGCGTGGAATGGGTGCATGGCGTCTGTCGATGATCCCCGATTTTCCCCCGACCCGTGAGCTGGTGCGCCCCCATGGGCGCCCGCCGCTTTGTGGTGCGGCGACCTTTGCCTCCCTATATCGCCGAGATCGGTTCGCCGGCAAGCCCACGCCTTAATCGGCTCTTTACCAACGCAATGTTCAATAGCGGTGAAGGCAGGAAATGCCACCCCAGCGATGGTAAGGGTCATGACACTCGATCAAGTCCTGGATGACGCGCTCAGGCTGCACAACGCCGGGACGATGGAAGCGGCGGATCGCGCCTACATGAGCGCCATCAACCGCTTTCCCGACAGCGCCGAGGCGCGGTTTCGCCGTGGCATCCTGCATCTCGGCGCCGGGCGTTTCGCCACTGCGGCCACGCTCTTCCGTCAGGCGCTGGCGCTGGCGCCGGAGGCCCGATTCTATCTCTGTCTTGGCACCGCACTGGAGCGCGACGGGCGCATTCAGGCGGCACGCGCGGCCTATCGCGAGGCGATTGGCTTCGCCGCCGGCGGGCCTGCCCCGGAATTGGCCGATGCCCAGTTCGGCCTCGGCTGCTGCAACTATCTTCTCGGCCAGATCGAGGGCGCCATCGCCGCCTATGGCGCGGCGGTCGCGGCGCGGCCGGGTTTTTCGGCCGCGTGGTATAATCTCGGTGTGGCGCTCAACGCGCTTAAGCGCCCGCATGAAGCGGCCGAGGCCTTCCGCGGCGCCGTGCGTGCCGACCCGGACAACGCCGAGGCGTGGGTCAATCTCGCTTTTGCCCTCAAGAACATCGGCCAGCCCGAGGCGGCGTTGCTGGCTTGCGAGGAGGCGCGGGCGCGCGGCCTCACCCATCCCGCCCTACTGCTCAATCAGGGCAGCGCGCTGCACGGGCTCTACCGCTACGAGGAAGCGATCGAGACCCTCACGGCCGCCGTGCGGGCGGCGCCTGACCAGGCCGACACCTATGTTTCTCTCGCCGGGGTCCTCCATGATTGCGGCCAGCATGAACGCGCCATCGAAGTTGCCAGCCGAGCGTTGGACCTGACGCCGGATTGTGCGCCGGCCTTGCTCAATCGCGGCCTCGCCCTGCATGCGCTCGGCCGGCTGGAGGAGGCGATCGCGGATCGCCGCGCGGTGCTGCGGCGAATGCCCGACCATGCCGATGCGCATTTCGATCTCGCGAGCAGCCTGCTGATTTCCGGCCGCCTGCGCGAGGGCTGGGAGGAGCATGAATGGCGTTGGCAGCGCCCACCCGTGATGCCGCGCGACTTTTCCCAGAAGCCGTGGCGGGGCGAGGCGATCGCCGGGCGGACGATCCTGCTGCACGCCGAGCAAGGCTATGGCGACACACTGCAATTCGTTCGCTACGCACCGATGGTGGCCGCCCTCGGCGCCCGTGTCGTGCTCGAAGTGCCGGCCGCACTCACGCGGCTCTTTTCCTGCCTGCCAAGCCTCGCCGCGGTGATCGCGCAGGGTGCCGCGCTGCCGGATTTCGATGTCCATTGCCCGCTGCTCAGTCTGCCGCTCGCCTTCGGCACGACGCTTGCTACGGTCCCGGCCGAGATTCCCTATCTCAGCGCTGATCCGGCGCTGGTCGCAAAGTGGCAGGGCCGCCTGCCGCCCGCCGAGGGAAGCTTGCGGGTCGGTCTGGTGTGGGCCGGCGAGCCACGGCCGGAGATGATCGAGGCTCACCGCATCGATCGCCGCCGCTCGATGAAACTGGCCGATTTTTCTCCTCTTGCCGCAATTCCGGGCGTGCGCTTCATCAGTCTTCAGAAGGGCTCGCCGGCAGCGCAGGCCGCGGCGCCGCCGGCGGGGATGGCAATTTCCGATCCGATGCCGGAAGTGATGGATTTCGCCGATACCGCGGCGATCATCGCGGGTCTCGATCTGGTGATCGCCGTCGATACCTCGGTTGCCCATCTCGCCGGCGCCCTGGGCAAACCGGTCTGGCTGCTGTCGCGCTTCGATGGCTGCTGGCGCTGGCTGCGTGAGCGCCGCGATAGTCCCTGGTATCCCTCCCTCCGCCTCTACCGCCAGGAAAACCCCGGCGCGTGGGGCGCGCCGATCGCCGCGATCACCGAGGACCTCCGCAGGCTCGTGCAAGGCAGCACGGCCCGCGCCGCCTGAACGGTGCTGTCCCGCCCCTGATGCGGAACAGCGCCGCCCAGTCCTGGGGCCGCCCAGTCCTGGGGCCGCCCCACCCTGGCGTCGCGACGCCGCGTGCCCTATCCCTCCGGACATGCTGAATGTCTCATCGCGCGCGTTGGCTCTTGGTGCCGCCGCTATCGCCGCGCTCGCGCTCGGCGCCGCGCTCGCCACCGAGCATTGGGGTGGGATCGTGCCCTGCGCGCTCTGCTTGGTCGAACGCTGGCCCTATCGCATCGCCATTGTATTCGGTCTCCTTGCCGCCATCCTGCCGCCGCGCGTCGCGCGCGGATTTCTGGCGCTGTTCGCGCTCACCATGCTGGCCGGTGCCGTGATCGCCGCCGTCCATGTCGGGGTCGAGCAGCACTGGTGGCCAAGCCCGCTGCCCGAATGCGCCGCGCCGCATATTTCCGGCCATAGCCTGGCCGAGCGGCTGGCGGAAATGCCCGACCGCCCGGCCAAGCCCTGCGATGCGCCGACCTTTCTGATCCCTGGCCTGCCGATCTCCATGGCGGCGATGAATTTTATCGCGAGCCTCGGGTTTTTTATCGTGATTGCGGCTTATCTCGTGCGTGAGAGGGGTAAAAAGCGATGATCACCAGCCCTGGTCTGCCGGGCGACCCGCCGGCGGAGAAAAAACTGGCGCGGATGATCCGCGTCGATCACGCCGGCGAATACGGTGCGCGCCGCATCTATCAGGGCCAGCGCGCGGTGCTGCGCCACTCCGACAAGGCGCCCCTGCTTGCCGCGATGCAGGCCGAGGAGGAGCGGCATCTCGACACTTTTTCCGCCCTGCTCGCCGAACGCCGCGTCCGGCCGACCGCATTGTTGCCGCTCTGGCATATCGCGGGCTTTGCCTTGGGCGCGGCGACCGCCCTGCTCGGCGAGCGCGCGGCGATGGCCTGCACGGTCGCGGTCGAGGAAGTGATCGACGCACACTACGCCCGCCAGGCCGGCTTTCTCGGCGCCGAGGAGGGGGAATTGCGCGAGACCATCGAACAATTCCGCGCCGAGGAAATCGCGCACCGCGATATCGGCCTCGCGCACGAGGCCGAGAAAACCCCCGGCTATCGGGTGCTCTCGGCGGTGATTAAATCGGGCTGCCGCGCCGCCATCGCACTCAGCGAGGTTTTTTGAGCGGCTGGCGCGGCGTAGCTCGTTATCCGCCGCGGCCCGCCGCGACCTCACAGGTTGATCGGCTGAACAACCGCCCCTCACCCGCTGGCGAGACGGCGGCGACGGGGGGCTGGGAGGGGGACGGGAGGCGCTTCTTCCATGGGGGCGAGGGCGCGCAGCAGGGACTCGCGCAATTGCG
>JAKCCP010000139.1 GCA_021841985.1 Pseudomonadota bacterium
CAACTGCCATTCGACGAGATCGAGGCCGGTGATCATTTCGGTAACCGGATGCTCCACCTGCAAGCGCGTATTCATCTCCATGAAATGAAACTCGCCGCCGGCGCTGATGAACTCCACCGTCCCCGCCCCGACATAGCCGACCGCGCGCGCACACCGGATCGCGGCGTCCCCCATCGCCGCGCGGGTCGCGGGATCGAGGCCGGGCGCCGGCGCTTCCTCGATGATTTTCTGATGCCGGCGCTGGATCGAGCAGTCGCGCTCGAAAAGATGCACGCAATCGCCGAATTGGTCGGCGAAAATCTGGATTTCGATGTGGCGTGGCCGGTCGAGATATTTCTCGATCAATACATGATCATCGCCGAAAGCCGCCGCCGCCTCACGCTTGGCGCCGGCCAGGGCGGCGGCGAAATCCTCGCCGCCCGCGACGATGCGCATCCCCTTGCCGCCGCCGCCGGCCGAGGCCTTGATCAGCACCGGATAGCCGATTTCGGCGGCGGCCGCGGCCAGCCGGGCTTCGCTCTGGTCGGCGCCGTGATAGCCCGGCACCAAGGGCACGCCGGCCGCCGCCATCAGCGCCTTCGCCGCCGCCTTCGAGCCCATGGCGCGGATCGCGGCCGGCTTTGGGCCGATGAAAACGATGCCGGCCTCGCCACAGGCTTCGGCGAAATCGGCGTTTTCGGAGAGAAATCCATAGCCGGGATGGATCGCCTCGGCGCCGCTCGCCTTCGCGGCGGCGATCAGCGCCGGGATCGAGAGATAGCTCTGCCGTGCCGGCGCCGGCCCGATCGCGATCGCCTGATCGGCCTCGGCGACATGGCGCGCGTCGCGATCGGCGTCGGAATAGACGGCGACCGTCGCGATGCCCAGCCGCCGCGCCGTGCGGATGACGCGGCAGGCGATTTCGCCGCGATTGGCGATGAGAATTTTGCCGAACATCGCGCCCCTCACATCCGAAACAGGCCAAAGCGCGTCGGCGCGATCGGCGCGTTCAGCGCCGCCGAGAGCGAGAGCGCAAGCACGCGGCGCGTCTCCGCCGGAGCGATGACCCCGTCATCCCATAGCCGCGCCGAGGCGTAGGTGGGGTTGCCCTGGGTTTCGTATTGCGCGCGAATCGGCGCCTTGAAAGCGTCCTCCTCGGCTTGCGGCCAGGTCTCGCCGCGGGCCTCGATATTGTCGCGCCGCACCTGCGCCAGAACCGAGGCCGCCTGTTCGCCGCCCATGACGCTGATGCGCGCATTCGGCCACATGAACAGAAAGCGCGGCCCATAAGCACGCCCGCACATGGCATAATTGCCGGCGCCGAAACTGCCGCCGATGATCACGGTGAATTTCGGCACATTGGCGGTGGCGACCGCGGTCACCATCTTGGCGCCGTCTTTGGCGATGCCGCCGGCCTCGTATTTGCGCCCGACCATGAAGCCGGTGATGTTCTGGAGGAACACCAGGGGAATGCCGCGCTGGGCGCAAAGCTCGATGAAATGGGCACCCTTCTCGGCGGATTCGGAAAACAGGATGCCGTTATTGGCGATGATGCCGACCGGATAGCCATGGATGTGGGCAAACCCGGTGACCAGCGTCGCGCCGTAGAGTCGTTTGAACTCATCGAGCGCGCTGTCATCGACGATGCGGGCGATGATTTCGCGCGCATCCAGGCTCTGGCGCGGATCCTTGGGCACGATACCGTGCAGCTCGGCGGGATCGTAACGCGGCGCGATGGGCTCGCGGAGCGCGAGCGCGATCGGTTTCACGGTATTGAGATGGCCGACGATGCGACGCGCGATGGCGAGCGCATGATCGTCGTTTTCGGCGAGATGATCGGCGACACCCGAGATCTTGGCGTGCAGATCGCCGCCGCCGAGGTCTTCCGCGCTCACCACCTCGCCGGTCGCGGCCTTGACCAGCGGGGGACCGCCGAGAAAAATCGTGCCCTGGTTGCGCACGATGATGCTTTCGTCGGACATCGCCGGGACATAGGCGCCGCCGGCGGTGCAGGATCCCATGACCGCCGCGATCTGCGCGATCCCGGCCGCCGACATCCGCGCCTGATTATGGAAGATGCGGCCAAAATGCTCGCGATCGGGAAAGACGTCGTCCTGGTTGGGCAGATTGGCGCCGCCCGAATCGACGAGATACAAGCATGGCAAGCGATTTTCGAGGGCGATTTCCTGGGCGCGGAGATGCTTTTTCACGGTGATCGGGAAATAGCTGCCGCCCTTCACCGTCGCGTCATTGGCGATCACCACGCATTCGCGCCCGCTGACGCGGCCGATGCCGGTGATGATCCCGCCGGCCGGCACCGCGCCGTCATACATCCCGTAACCGGCGAGCGGGGATAATTCGAGAAACGGCGCGCCAGGATCGAGAAGCAGGCGTATCCGCTCGCGCGCAAGCTTTTTGCCGCGGGCGAGATGCCGCGCCCGCGCCTCGGCGCCGCCGCCTTCGGCAATGGTCGCGAGCCTGGCATCCATTTCGGACAGCAACGTCGCCATCGCCGCTTGATTTTCACGAAATCGCGGTGACCGTGGATCGATCGTCGAGGAAATTTGCATCTCAGGCGGTCTCGTTGAACAATTCGCGGCCGATCAGCATGCGGCGGATTTCCGAGGTGCCGGCGCCGATTTCATAAAGTTTGGCATCGCGCAGCAGACGCCCGGTCGGATAATCGTTGATATAGCCGTTGCCGCCGAGACACTGGATCGCTTCCAGCGCCATCCAGGTCGCGCGTTCGGCGGCATAAAGAATCGCGCCGGCGGCGTCCTTGCGATTGGTCCGCCCGCGATCGCAGCTCGCGGCGACCGCGTAGACATAGGCGCGGGCGGCATTCATCGTCACATACATATCGGCGATTTTCCCCTGCATGAGCTGAAACTCGCCGATCGGGCGGCCGAACTGGCGGCGCTCATGGATATAGGGCAAGACGACATCGAGAGCCGCCTGCATGATGCCGAGCGGCCCCGCCGCCAGCACCGCGCGCTCGTAATCGAGGCCGCTCATCAGCACATTCACCCCGCGCCCGACGGCGCCGAGCACGTTTTCCGCCGGCACCGCGCAGGCTTCGAACACCAGTTCGCCGGTATTGGAGCCGCGCATGCCGAGCTTGTCGAGTTTCTGCGCGCAGGAAAATCCCTTCATGCCGCGCTCGACGATGAACGCGGTGATGCCGCGCGGCCCCGCCTCGGGATCGGTTTTCGCATACACAACGAGGACATCGGCATCGGGGCCGTTGGTGATCCACATCTTGGTGCCGTCGAGCACGTAAACATCGCCGCGCTTTTCGGCGCGGAGCCGCATCGAAACCACATCCGATCCCGCGTCCGGCTCGCTCATCGCGAGAGCCCCGACCGCGGTGCCGGCGATGAGGCCGGGGAGGTAGCGGGATTTCTGCGCCGGGCTGCCATTCCTGCGGATCTGATTGACGCAAAGATTGGAGTGCGCGCCATAGGAAAGCCCGACGGAGGCGGAAGCGCGGCTGATTTCCTCCATCGCGACGCAATGGGCGAGATAGCCGAGACCGGCGCCACCAAGGTCTTCCTCGACGGTGATGCCGAGCAGGCCGAGTTCGCCCATTTTGGGCCAGAGATCGGCGGGAAAATCATTGTCGCGGTCGATGGCGGCGGCGCGCGGCGCGATTTCGGCGCTCGCGAAACGCGCCACCTGATCGCGCAGCATGTCGATCTCCTCGCCGAGCGCGAAATCGAGCCCGCCCTGGCTGTTGACGATGGCCATTGGCAAATCCTTTCAGGAGAGTTCGGGAAAATCCTCTTCACGGAACTCGCCGGCGGCGCGCGCCTCGCCGCGCTCGGTCTCGGCGCGGCGCAATTCCACGCGCCGGATCTTGCCCGAAATCGTTTTTGGGAGGTCGGAAAATTCCAGGCGACGAATGCGCTTATAGGGAGAAAGCCGGGCGCGGAGATGTTGAAAGATCGAAAGCGCGGTCGCGCGATCCG
>JAKCCP010000044.1 GCA_021841985.1 Pseudomonadota bacterium
GCCCTGGAACGAGCCCGGCATCATCGGCAAGGTGCTCGATGGCGGCGCCTATGGCGTGATCTGCCCGATGATCAACACCGCGGCCGAAGCCCGCGCTTTCATCCGCGCCGCCAAATACCCGCCCCAAGGCGCGCGCAGCAATGGCCCGATCCGCGCCGCCCCCTATGGCGTCATGAGTTCCTATCAATCGACCGCCAACCAGGAAACGCTTTGTATTCCGATGATCGAAACCCGCGAGGCGCTCGACAATCTCGAGGCGATCCTCGACGTTCCAGGAATTGATGCGATTTATATTGGCCCGAGCGATCTCGGGTTTTCGCTCGGGATGCCACCCAAACTCGACCGCGAGGAGCCGGAAATCCTGAAAATCTACGAGCGCCTGATCCGCGAGACGGCGAAGCGCGGCATCTTCGCCGGTCTGCACAACCTCTCGCCCGCCTACGCGCTGCGCATGATCGAGATGGGGTTCAAAATGGTGACGATCGCCAATGATTCCGGCCTGATGTTTCAGGCCGCGCGTGCCGCCGTCAGCGAAATCCAGGCGAAATTCCAGCAGTAAGGTTTTCGCCATGACCCCGCTTGTGATCCGCCTTTCGCCCGACGATGGCGTGGTGATTGCGCGCGCCACCCTGCTGCCCGGGGCGCGGATCGCCGAGAATATCACAGCCACCGAGCGCATTCCCGCCGGCCACAAGGTTGCGACGCGGGCCCACGCGGTAGGCGAGCCGATCCGTCGCTATGGCCAGATCATCGGCTTTGCCACGCAACCGATCGCGCCCGGCCAGCATGTTCATGTCCAGAACTGCGCCATGGGTGATTTCGCCCGCGACTATGCCTATGGCGTCGATGCTCGCCCGACCGCCTATATCGACACGCCAGCGACATTCGAGGGCATCCGCCGCCCCGACGGGCGGGTCGCGACGCGCAACTACATCGGCATTCTGACCTCGGTGAATTGCTCGGCACATGTCGCGGCGATGGTCGCCGATGCCTTCCGCCGCAATCCCTTCACCGATGAAAACCCGCTCGCCGATTTTCCCCATGTCGATGGCGTGGTGGCGCTGACCCATAAAACCGGCTGCGGCATGACGCAGAAGGAGCCGCTGGCCCTGCTCCGCCGCACCCTCGGCGGCTATGCCCGGCACGCGAATTTTTCCCACGTCATCGTGCTCGGCCTCGGTTGCGAGGTGAACCAGATCGGCGGGCTGATGGAGGCGCAGCGGCTTGCCGGGCGGCTCAAGGCGATGGACATCCAGACCATGGGCGGCACGCGCCGCACCGTTGAGGCCGGCATCGCTTTCGTGCGCGAGGTTTTGGCGGAGTCGAACACCGCGCGGCGTGAAACCGTGCCGGCGGGCGAACTCTCGATCGCGCTGCAATGCGGCGGCTCGGACGGGTATTCTGGCATCTCCGCCAATCCTGCGCTCGGCGCCGCGAGCGATCTCGTGGTCCGCCATGGCGGTACTGTCATTCTTTCGGAGACGCCCGAAACCTACGGCGCCGAGCATCTCCTCACCCGCCGTGCCGTCTCGCGCGAGGTGGGCGAAAAACTGGTCGCCCTGATGCGCTGGTGGGAGGACTACACCGCCCGCGAGGGCGCCGAGATGGACGCCAATCCCTCCCCCGGCAACAAGGCCGGCGGGCTCACCACCATCCTCGAAAAATCCTTGGGCGCCATGGCCAAGGCGGGCAGCACCAATCTCGTCGACGTCGTGCGCTATGCCGAGCCGGTCACCGCCAAGGGTTTCGTGTTCATGGACACCCCCGGCTATGATCCAGTGGCGGCGACCGGGCAGGTTGCCGGCGGCGCCAATCTCGTCTGCTTCACCACCGGGCGTGGCAGCGTGTTTGGCTGCAAGCCGGCACCCTCGATCAAGTTCGCGACCAACACGCCGATGTATCGCCGCATGGAAGACGACATGGACGTCAATTGCGGCACCATCCTCGACGGCGCCGAGACCGTCGCCGAATGTGGCCAGCGCATTTTCGAACTCATCCTCCGCGTCGCCTCGGGCGAAAAAACCAAAAGCGAAACCTTCGATTTCGGCGCCGCTGAATTCGCCCCCTGGCAGATCGGCGCGACGATGTAGGCTTTTTCTCCCGCGCGCGGTTTCAATCACATTATCGGGAAATTTAATGGATCAGCGCAACGCAGCTGATGTTGAAGCGGCGCCCTTTGTGTTGGAGCGCGTGCGGTTCGTCTGACGGCTCCGTCCGCGGGACCATGGATCGCGCCCGCGCCTCGTCCCGCATGGAAGCCGTCCATGACCCCGCGTCGACGTCGCATGCTCGAGCCCGGGTTCGTGGTCATTGTGCATAGTGAGGGTTTACCCCGGATTTCCCGGATGAGTGCAGATTTTCTTGTACTATGCGGCCGAATCTGGCATGAATTCCAGCATGTTGTGGTCGATGCGGGGCGCGCGGATGGAACACCCGGCGGGTGAAGCGGATGATGGTGCGTTTCGGGTCGATTTCGACCGCCGCCTGAAGCTGGAATTCCACGGCGGCCGGATCACCTCCGACGCCGGATGGCTTGCTTACCGCGAACTGGATGACGCGCTCGGGCTGACCGATGTGGCGGGGGCGGCGCTGTCGGAATGCCGCCGTGGCAAGAACACCCGGCACCTGCTGAGCGGCCTGCTGCGCCAGTCGGTATTCGGCCGCCTCGCCGGCTACGCAGATGTGAACGATGCCGACCTCGTTGCGCACGATCCCGCGAGGCCAACCTCGCGACGCTGGCTGATCTGTCCGGCGCCTGGATCGATCGGGTGCATGCGCGCCGCCCGCAGACGACGATCGTACTCGACATGGACAGCAGCGTCAGCGAGACGCACGGCGCCCAGGAGGGCAGCGCCTACAACGGCCACTTTGCCTGCACCTGCTACCATCCGCTGTTTGTGTTCAACCCGTGCGGCGATTTGGAACGATGTGTGCTGCGGCCGGGCAACGTCCACTCCGCCGACGGCTGGCGCGCCGCGCTGGAACCGGTGGTGGGGCGCTACCGGCACCGGATGAAGCGCCGCTATTTCCGCGGCGATGCCGGCTATGCCAACCCCGGCATTTGCGAGTTCCTGGAAGCCGAGAACTACAAATACACGATCCGGCTGCTGGCGAATTCAGTGCTGCAACAGCACATCGGCTGGCTGCTGAAGCGCCCCATTGGCCGGCCACCCCATGCGGTGCGGCGCTATTACGCCAGCTGCAGCTATCAGGCCGCGTCATGGAGCAAAGCCCGCCGGGTGGTGGCGAAGGTCGCGTGGCACCCCGGTGAGTTATATCCGCGCGCCGGGTTCATTGTGACCAACATGGCGCGGCCGCCGGAGCGGGTGACGCTGTTCTACAATCAGCGCGGCACGGCCGAGCAGCATATCAAAGAAGGCAAGAACGCGATCATCTGGACCCGCCTGTCCTGCCGCCGCTTCGCCGCGAACGCGGTGCGGTTGCACCTGCACGCGCTGGCCTACAACCTCGCCAACTTCCTCCGCACCCTGACCCTGCCCGAGGCGGTCAGCCACTGGTCCAAGACGACGTTGCGCGACCGGCTGCTCAAGATCGGCGCCAGGATCGTCCGCCACGGGCGCTCGATCACGTTCCAGATGGCGGAGGTGATGGTGCCGCGGGCGCTGTTCCAAGAAATTCTCGCCGCCATCACGGCACTCCGACCGAGGCCGCCGGTTCGATGCTGAGCGCCGCCTTTACCGGCCGCGCAGACTGTCGGCAGGGGAATTGCGCCCGGCTGTCTCTTTACAGGGGCAGATTTCCGGTCAGACCGAACTTAGGCGACGCCCAAAAATGACTGCGTCATGGTGGCTGTCTGGGGGCGATGGTATAATTCCATTCCGGGTGGAATGCATCGCCCCTGATATTGAGGGTGTTCATCTCGGCGTCGCTGACCTTGATGCCCTTCGGATAGGCGCGTGTATCGAGCTCGCAGCGCACTTGCA
>JAKCCP010000063.1 GCA_021841985.1 Pseudomonadota bacterium
CGGAACACAACCCGGCTTCCGATACATCCCGAAGAACGCATCGCAAACAAACTCGAAGCGTAACTGTCAACGCATAAAAGAATACATCGACCATACCCTCAAGCTTTGGCCAAGCAGGCAAAGTCAACCCACTTGAGCAAAAGCCGGATCATGAATGTCCTTCGATGCGGGAATTGCGTCCCGATCTCTGGAGCACCCACCCAAGGGCACCGCCAACGTATCCCTTCCAATCCTATTCACAAGCGTCAAAGAGCAAAAATCCAGACCGACGGATTTGCATGTTTGCAAATCCCCCCGCCTGCTAGCCGACTCGCACCTCATAGCGTGAGGCGAAGAAACTAATGGGTCGGTGCAGTGAAGTCAAGAACTGCGTCCGACCCGGTGACAGGGGGTTTAATCGGGATGCCTCCCGGCGTCAACACCCTTTTATGACCCTTTTGTGCGATTTTTTTCGTGCCCCGCGCGCCAGTCCTGAAACCAGGCGAGAAAGCGCGGAATTCCCGCCTCCAGCGGCGTTTTCGGGGCATAGCCGGTCAGCGCCGTGATCGCCTCGATCGCGGCGAAGGTCTCGGCGACGTCGGCGCGCGGTGCCGGTGCCGCGTGGATGATCGCGCGTCGGCCGAGCCCGGCCTCGAGCAGCGCGATCAGCCGCGCCACGTCCTCGCTCCGGTGGTTGCCGATGTTGAACAGCCGCGGCGGCGCGCCCGCCGGCGGCGGGCGGTCGAGGCAGCCGAGCACGCCGGCGACGATATCGTCGATATAGGTGAAATCACGTTTGAGCCGCCCGTCGCCATAGACGGTGATCGGCGCGCCGGCCGAAATCGCCTCGGCGAAGGCGAAATACGCCATATCCGGCCGCCCCCAGGGACCATAGACGGTGAAAAACCGGAGGCCGGTTTGCGGCAGGCCAAAGAGATGGCCATAAGCCGCGCTCATCAGCTCATCGGCGCGCTTGGTCGCGGCATAGAGCGAGGTCGGCCGATCGACGCGATCGCTCTCGGCGAACGGCAGCTTTTCGTTGGCGCCGTAGACCGAGGACGAACTGGCATAGACGAGATGCTCCAGCCGCGTGAGATGCCGGGCGATCTCCAGCACCACGAGATGACCCATCACGTTGGCGCTGACATAGGCGTAAGGATCGGCCAGCGAGTGCCGCACCCCAGCCTGCGCCGCGAGATGAATGATGCGGCTTATGCCGGGATGTTCCGCCGCCGCCGCCGCCATCGCCGCGCGGTCGGCGATGTCGAGGCGACGAAACGTGAATCCCGTCCGCCCGAGCAGCCGCGCCAGCCGCGCCTCCTTGAGCCGAACATCGTAATAGGGATTGAGATCGTCCACCCCGAGCACCGGTTCGCCGCGCCCGAGCAGCGCCTCGGCGACGTGATAGCCGATGAAGCCGGCGGCGCCGGTGAGCAGGATCGTCATGCCGGGGCGGCGAGCGGGCGCGCCACCAGCCGATCCTCGAGCAGTTCCAGAATGGCGTGGCCGAGCGCGATATGGCATTCCTGGATGCGCGCGGTTTCGCTATCCGGCACCAGCAAAACGTGATCGCAGGCATCGCGCGCCGGAAGCCCGGCGCCGCCGAGCAGCCCGACGGTGACGATGCCCATCTCGCGCGCCGCCGCCAGCGCCCGGCAGACATTTTCCGACCGCCCCGAGGTGGTGATGCCGAACAACACGTCACCGCGCCGGCCAAGGCCGCGCACCGGCCGCTCGAACACTTGCGCGAAGCCGTAATCATTCCCCCCCGCGGTCAGCGCCGCCGGATCGAGGGTCAGCGCCAAGGCCGGCAGCGACGGCCGCTCGACCTTGGGGCGGAGGCGAACGAGCATCTCGGTCGCGAGATGCTGGCTGTCGGCGGCCGAGCCGCCATTGCCGCAGAACATCAGCTTGCCGCCGCCACGGAGTGACGCCTCGGCGGCATCCACCACCGCGACCACCGCCGCCGCCATTTCCTCGGCGATGCGGAGCTTCAGCGCCGCCGAACGCCGCAGCATCGCCGAAAATCGTGCCTGATCATCCATGTTCATCATCCATGTTCATCATCCATGTTCCCTCGCTTCTCGCGCGCGTTTCGAAGATATCGTCCCAGCCTTGACTAATCCTTGCCAGCCTTGACCAATCCTTGATTGCACGGCAACGCCGTCCAAGGTAGTGGCCTTTCCCCCATCGAGAGCCGAACGATGCGCCATTTTCCGATCTTTCTCGATCTCGCCGGCCGCCAGGCGCTGGTTCTCGGCGAGGGCGAAGTGGCCGAGCGCAAAGCGCAAGCGCTGGCCGGCGCTGGCGCGGCGGTGACGCGGCTTGCCCGCTTCGCCCCCGGCTCCCTCGCCGGCATCGCGATCGCGATCGGCGCGGGGGCGCCAGAGGCGGATCTCCGCGCCCTCGCCGAGGCGGCGCGGGGGCTCGGCATTCCGGTCAACATCGTCGATCGCCCGGCGCTGTCGAGCTTCATCATGCCGGCGCTGGTCGATCGCGACCCGCTGACCATCGCCATCGCCTCGGGGGGCGCTGCGCCGATGCTCGCGCGCCAAATCCGCGCCAAAATCGAGGCGCTGATCCCGCCCGCCTATGGCCGCCTCGCCGCGTTTCTCGGGCAGGCGCAGAGCGAACTCCGCAGGCAGTTCCCCGATCTCGCCCGGCGGCGGCGGCTGATCGAGCGCCTGCTCGGCGGCCGGGTCGCGGAACTGGTCTTCGCCGGGCGCGCGGCCGAGGCCAGCGCGGCGCTGGCGGCGGAACTCGCGGTGGCCACCGACGCCGATGCGCCGTCGCCGGGCATGGTGTTCCTGGTCGGCGCCGGGGCCGGGCCGGGGGCGGCCGATCTCATCACGCTCCGCGCCCAGCGTCTGCTCGGCGAGGCCGATGTCATCGTGCATGATCGCCTGGTCTCTGATGACGTGCTCGATTTGGCGCGCCGGGACGCGGCGCGGATTTTCGTCGGCAAGGCGCGCGCCCATCACTGCCTGCCGCAGCCGGAGATCAATGCGCTCCTCGTCCGCCTGGCGCGGGAGGGGAAGAAAGTGGTGCGGCTCAAGGGCGGCGATCCCTTCGTCTTCGGCCGTGGCGGCGAGGAGGCGGAGGCGCTGGCCAAGGCCGGCATCGCCTGCGAGATCGTCCCCGGCGTCACCGCAGCCCTGGCCTGCGCCGCCGCCGCCGGCATCCCGCTCACCCATCGCGACGCCGCGCGCTCGGTCACGCTGCTCACCGGCCATGGCAAGGAGGGGGTGATCGATCTCGATTTCCCGACCCTCGTCCGCCTCGGCGGCACCCTCGCGATCTACATGGGGATCACCGCCCTCCCCCGTCTCGCCGCCGGCTTCGCCGCCGCCGGCCTGGCGCCGGAAACCCCGGCGGCGCTGATCGAGCGTGGCGGCACGCCGGCGCAGCGCAGCCTCTTCGCGCCGCTCGCGGCACTCGCCACCCGCGCCCCGGCCTGGTCGAGCGGCGGGCCGGCGCTGCTGCTGATCGGCCCCGCCGTCGCCCGCGCCGGCACAGACACGGCCCGGCAACAGGTGGCGCCGGCGGGCTTGGCGTCGACGCTCGCGTGAACTTGACTAACGCCAGATACCGCAGCCACCCCATTTCGTCATAGAAGTCGCCCACGCTCATCCCCGCAGCAACGGAATATCACTCATGGATGCTGGCCCGATCCCCTCCCCCCTCGCGCCGCGCGGCCGCTGGCGGCCGGAGGGCTGTGACCAGATCGCCCTCGTGCTGCAAGGCGGCGGCGCGCTCGGCGCCTATCAGGCGGGCGTTTATCAGGCGCTGCACGAAGCCGGGCTGGAGCCCGACTGGATCGCCGGCGTCTCGATCGGCAGCATCAACGGCATCATCATCGCCGGCAACCCGCCCGAGCGCCGGCTGGAACGGCTGGAGGAATTCTGGGACACCATCACCGCGCGCCCGGTCGCGCCGTTCCTCGACCACCGCCTGCTCGATGGC
>JAKCCP010000085.1 GCA_021841985.1 Pseudomonadota bacterium
CACGCCATCACCGCAAACCGTCCTCCCATCCGGTTTTCCCGCCCTCGCCCCGATCGATCTCGGCGGCGGCGTGCGGCTTGCCGATCCGGTCATTCTGGCGCCGATGTCGGGCGTCACCGATCTGCCGTTCCGCCGCCTGGTGCGCGCGCTCGGCGCCGGGCTCGTGGTTTCGGAGATGATCGCCTCATGGGCGATGATCCGCGAAAATCAGACCACGCTGCGGATGGCGGAAGTGGTCTCCGGCAATGGCCCGAACGCGGTGCAGCTCGCCGGCTGCGAGCCGCAAGCGATGGCCGAGGCGGCGCGGATCGCGGTTGCGCGTGGCGCCGATCTGATCGACATCAATTTCGGCTGCCCGGTGAAGAAAGTCGCGCTCGGCCAGCAGGCGGGGTCGGCCCTGATGCGCGACGAGGGGCAGGCGGCGCGTATCCTGGAAGCCACGGTGGCCGCCGTCTCCGTCCCGGTGACGCTGAAGATGCGCCTCGGCTGGGATCACGCGAGCCGCAACGCGCCGAGGCTCGCGCGCATCGCCGAAGCCTGCGGCATCCGCATGGTGAGCGTGCATGGCCGCACCCGCCAGCAATTCTACACCGGCAGCGCCGATTGGGATTTCATCGCCGAGGTCAAGCAGGCGGTTTCGATCCCGGTGATCGTCAATGGCGACATCAAGACGCCGCAAGACGCCGCGCGGGCGCTCGCCCGCTCCGGCGCCGACGGGGTGATGGTCGGGCGCGGCTGCACCGGCCGGCCCTGGCTGCTCGCCGAAATCAGCCATTATCTCGCGACCGGCGCGAGGCTCGCGCCGCCGCCGCTCGCCCGCCAGAAGGCCATCCTGCTCGCCCATCTCGACGCCATGCTCGGCCATTACGGCGAGCATGCCGGGCTCCGCATCGCGCGGAAGCATATTTCCTGGTACACCGCCGGTCTTCCGGGCTCGGCGGCGTTTCGCGCCGAAATCAACCGCCGTGACGAGGTCGCTTCGGTCACGGCGCTGATCGACCGTCTCTATGACCCGCTCATCGCCGCGCCGTCGCCCGTCGCCGAGGCGGCATGATGCGCGCCATGCCCGGGCTCGGCGGTGCCGGGCAGGTGGCGGAGACGGTGACCGCGGCGCCGGCGCTGCTGCTCGGCGCCTTGCCGGTGCCGGTGGTGCTGCTCGACGCGGCGGACCGCTTCCATTACGCCAATCATGCCGCCGAGCAATTCTTCGGCCTCTCGCAGGCGCAGCTTTCCCAGCTTCGCCTTCTCGATCTGGTGCCGCCGGACAACCCGGTTTTTCTGCTGCTCGCCCAGGTGCGGCGCGGCGAGGTGACGGTCGCGGATCACGACCTGACGCTCGAAAGCCCGCGCCTGTCGAAGCCGGGGATCACCGTCCAGGGCACCCCGTTTCCGGAAAAACCCGGCTTCGTTCTGTTGGTTTTGCAGGATTTCTCGGCGGCGCGGGCGCTCGATCGGCAATTGAGCTTTCGCGGCGCCGCGCGCAGCGTCGCCGGCATGGCGGCGGTGCTCGCCCATGAGGTGAAGAACCCGCTTTCCGGCATTCGCGGCGCGGCGCAATTGCTCGAAAACTCGGTGGGCGAAAACGATCGCGAACTCGCCGTCCTGATCCGGAACGAGGCCGATCGCATCCGCGCCCTCGTCGAGCGCATGGAGGTGTTCGGCGAGAAGCCGCTGCGGCGCGAGGCGGTGAACATCCATCGCGTGCTCGAGCATGTCCGCCGCCTCGCGCAATCCGGGTTCGCCGCCGGGATCCGCTTCCACGAGCTTTACGACCCGTCGCTGCCGCCGGTCTCCGGCCATCGCGACCAGTTGCTGCAAGTGGCCCTCAATCTCGTCAAAAACGCCGCCGAGGCGATCACCGAAGCCGGCGTCGAGCCTGGCGAGATCACGCTCTCGACGGCGTTTCAGCACGGCTTCCGCCTCGCCGTCCCCGGGGCGGAGGAATCGCTGCACCTGCCCCTCGTGGTCGCGGTGCGCGATAACGGGCCGGGCATCGCCGAGGACATCCGCCCGCATCTGTTCGATGCCTTCGTCACCTCGCGGGTTGCCGGCAGCGGGCTCGGCCTCGCGCTGGTCGCCAAGATCGTTGGCGATCATGGCGGGCTGATCGAGGTCGAGAGCCGCCCCGGGCGCACCGAGTTTCGTCTCCATCTTCCCATGATGAGTGAAAAAGGCGACGCCGCATGAGCCTGCCGGGGGCTGTACCGACGATCCTGATCGCCGACGACGACCGCTCGATCCGCACCGTCCTGACCCAGGCGCTCGGCCGCGCCGGCTATCAGGTGCGGAGCACGCAGACGGCGGCGACCCTCTGGCGCTGGGTGGAGGAAGGCGAGGGCGATCTCGTCATCACCGATGTCGTCATGCCCGACGAGAACGGGCTCGATCTCGTGCCGCGCATCCGCCGCTTGCGCCCGGATCTGCGGGTGATCGTGATGAGCGCGCAATCGACGCTGCTGACGGCGGTCAAGGCGGCGCAGCGCGGGGCGTTCGAATATCTGCCCAAGCCCTTCGATCTCAAGGAATTGCTCGCCGCCGTGGCGCGCGCGCTGGCGGCGCCGCTGCCGCTCGCCGAGCGGCAAACGGCGGCGAGCGGCGAGAGCGAGGAACGCCTGCCGCTGATCGGGCGAAGCCCGGCGATGCAGGAGATCTACCGCACCATCGCCCGCCTCACCACCACCGACCTCACCACCATGATCATCGGCGAATCCGGCACCGGCAAGGAGCTGGTGGCGCGCGCGCTGCATGATTACGGACGCCGGCGCGGCGGCCCGTTCGTCGCCATCAACATGGCGGCGATCCCGCGCGAACTGATCGAGAGCGAATTATTCGGCCATGAGCGCGGCGCCTTCACCGGCGCGACCAGCCGCAGCCCCGGGCGCTTCGAGCAGGCGGCGGGGGGGACGCTGTTTCTCGATGAAATCGGCGACATGCCGCCCGAGGCGCAAACCCGGCTTCTCCGCGTGCTGCAGGAGGGGGAATTCACCTCGGTCGGCGGGCGCCAGGCGATCCGCGCCAATGTCCGGATCATCGCCGCGACCCATCGCGATCTCCGCCAGGCGATCCGCCAGGGCCTGTTCCGCGAGGATCTGTTCTATCGCCTCAACGTGGTGCCGATCCGCCTGCCGCCGCTCCGCGAGCGCGCCGAGGACATCCCCGAACTCGCCCGCCATTTCCTCGACCGCGCGAGCGAGCAGGGGATGGCGTCGAAAACCCTCGACGAGGGGGCGCGGCTCGCGCTCATGGCCTATCGCTGGCCGGGCAATGTGCGCGAGCTTGAGAATCTCATGCGCCGCCTCGCCGCCCTCTACCCGCAGGAGGTCATCGGGCGCGAGGTGATCGAGAGCGAGCTGGTCGACGCCCCCGCCGCCACGCCCGAGCCGACGGCGGCGGCGGAAAGCTTGGCGCGCGCGGTGGAGCGCCATATCATGCATTTTCTTGCCGCCCATCGCGATGGCCTCGCGCCGTCCGACATCTATGACCAGGTGCTGGCCGAGGTCGAGCGGCCGCTGATCGAGATGACGCTGGCGGCGACCCGGGGCAACCAGATCAAGGCCGCCGCCATGCTCGGACTGAACCGCAACACGCTGCGCAAGAAAATCCGCGATCTCGACATCCAGGTGCTGCGCGGCGTGTCATGAGGCGGGCGGGGTGGGCGCCGTGACGCTGATCCTCCCCTGGCGCAAGCCGGTGGCGGCGTTCGCCGAGGACCATTTCGCCGACCCGCGGAGGGCGCTGGCCGAAGACGCGAGCGCCGGGCGGCGGTCGCGGCGGTTGGCGCGGCTCGGCGACCTTCTGCTCGGCAAGGGGGCAACGCTCCTGCTCGCCGCCGGCGCGCTGTTGCTCGGCATCGGCACCTTCTCGGTGCTCGCCAATGGGGTGCCGCTCGGCCTGCGGCCAAACCTGGTGTTCGGCCTGGTGCTCGCCA
>JAKCCP010000280.1 GCA_021841985.1 Pseudomonadota bacterium
TGCGGCCTTATCTCCTGTCCTGCGCCAGCGTTGGCGGCCTCTGCCCCAGTTTCCGCTCCGAACGGCGTTCCGCGGGCCGGTATCGCCCCGGCGGCCGCACATGCTATAATTTGTATCTCAAATGCCTATTTAAGCCCCGCCCGCCCGCTTGGCAAGTGCGCCCGATGGCGGTTGCTCTCTTGCGGCAAACCTCACCGCCTGCCCAAGGCGCGGCGGCGCGATGCCGAGGCGCGACGCCCTGCCGCCGCGGCTTCATGATCAGTCTGACCCGACCCGCAGCCTTGCCAACGTCCGGAGCGTCGCCTGCGCACGGTTTTGCGCAGCACTCAGCGTGGCCTCATCCCGCGCCCGTTCCGCCACCGCGAGGTAACGCTCGGCATTGCGCGAGAGCGCCCGCAACCGGCCGGCGCGGGTCGTGGCGGTTTCGGCCTCGGCCTCCCAGAAGCTGCCCTGTTGCTCCAGCGCCACCATGTCGGTGGGCAGCGGCGTCGCAAACGGGCGCTCAGAATGGAAGGCGGCCCGCCGCGCGCGGCGCAGGATCGCGGCGTGCTCGAGTTCCTCGCGCGCGAGATCCTCGGCCTGGGCGCGAAGGGCGGGCGTCGCGGCATGGGCGGCGATATCGGCATAGCTGGCAAAGGCGTGTTCCTCGGCGCGCACGGCGAGCGAGAGCGCGCGATAGGGGGTGAGCAACGCCGATTGCCACAGAGCCTCGTCCTCCCCGGCGGCCGGCGGCGGCGATCCGGTTTCCTCCGCGATCGGGCCAAACGCCGCGGCGTGGCTGGCCTCCATTTCGGCCAGGCGTGCGAACAGCGTGGCAAGTTCCGCTTCCCCTTCCCCGGCCCACCACGCGGCCAAACGCTGATAACGCCGCAGCGCCGCCGCTTCCAGCGCCGCGGCCGTGACCCGAAGCGCGGTTGCCGAAACCGTCTCCTGTTTCGTCCCGGGTGTCACCGCCCAGTCCTCCCATGTCCGCTTATCGCACCTTGCCTCCGCACCCGGCCGCGGGATTTGATGCAAATCAAATACAGAAATCACGAAATCGTATTTCATCTGCCTTGGTTCCAGCCCCTGATGGACCCCCTCCGAGGGCGGCAAGGCAAAGGCGGTTTTCGATAATGCGGCCACCCCTTCACGCGGCTTCGTGCTTCTTCCTTCCGCTCATCTGGCTGGCGGGGAGTCTTTTTCTCTTCGCCGGGATAGCGCCAGCGGCCGCGCAGAGCCGGCTTGCCGAGTTCCTCGCCGCGGTGCCTCCGGCCCAACTCTTTCCCGGCGCCGATCATTACGACGCGCCTCAAGGGACGCCGCCGGTTGCGGCGGTGCGGGCTGACGAGCGCCTCCTCGGCTATGCCTTCGTCAATGCCGACTGGGTCGATTCGACCGGCTATTCCGGCAAGCCCATCCAGATTCTGGTCGGCCTCACCTTCGAGGGCAAGATCGCCGGCGCGCGCTTGATGGCGCATCACGAGCCGATCGTCTTGATCGGCATTCCGCCGGCGAAGATCGCGCAATTCATCGCCGGCTATGTCGGGCGCGACGTGCTGGCGCTGGCGCGGAGTGGGCCGGAGGGGCAGCCGCCGGTCGATATCGTCAGCGGGGCGACCGTCACCGTCACCGTGATCGGCGAGAGCCTGGTGCAATCCTCGATCAAGGTCGCGCGCGCCGAGGGCATGGCCGGGGCGGCGCTGGCGCCGGTGAATGTTCCGCGCGGCGCCATCGATCCGGCGCATCAGGCACCGGCGGACTGGATTGGCTTGCTCGGTGATGGCAGCCTGCGCCGGTTGCAGTTGACGGTGGGTGAGGTCAGCGAGGCGTTTGCCCGCACCGGCGCCAAGGAAGCGGCGGCAAGCCCCGAATCCGCCAATTCATCCGACTTCTTCATTGATCTCTATGTCGCGCCGGTTTCCGTGCCGGCGATCGGCCGGCGGCTGCTCGGCGAGCGTTATGAGAATTTCGTCAAAACCCTCGCGCCCGGCCAGCAGGCGATTCTGATCGCCGCCAATGGCGCCTATTCCTTCAAGGGCTCCGGGTATGTGCGGGGTGGAATTTTTGACCGCATCGCGCTCATCCAGGGCGACCAAACCATCCGCTTTCGCGACCACGACCATATGCGGCTCGGCGATGTCCATGCCCCGGGGGCGCCGGATCTCCGTGATATCGACATCTTTCGCATTCCCGCGACAAGCCATTTCGACGTCACTGAGCCCTGGCGCCTGCAGCTCCTCGTCGAACGGGCGTTTGGCGCGCGGGGTAAATCCTTCCTCACCTTCGAGACCAGTTATCGCCTCCCAGACGCTTATCTCAAGCCGTTGCCCGCAGCACCTGCCGCCACCCAGCCCACAGAAACCGCCCCCATGCCCACCGCTATGCCGGTGTGGCGGATCATGTGGCGCGCGAAGATCGATCAGGTGAGCATCCTCGTCGCCGCGCTTGCTTTGCTCACCGGGATCTTCTTTTTTCAGGACGCGTTGGTGAAGCGGCCTAAATTTTATAACCGGGTGCGCCTCGCCTATCTTCTGTTCACGGTTCTCTGGATCGGATGGTACGCCGAGGCGCAGCTTTCGGTGGTCAATGTGCTCGCCTTTCTCGATGCGCTCAGAACCGGGTTCCGCTGGGATTACTTCCTGATGGCGCCGCTGATCTTCGTGTTGTGGTTTGCCACTGCGGCCTCCATCCTGTTCTGGAACCGGGGCGCTTTCTGCGGCTGGCTGTGTCCGTTCGGCGCGCTGCAGGAACTCGTCAACCGGGTGGCGAAGCTGTTGCATGTGCCGCAATTCCGCGTGCCGTTCTTTCTCCATTCGCGTCTGGTCGCGATCAAATACTTGATCTTCCTACTCCTCTTCGGACTCTCGCTCTCCTCGCTCGCGACCGCCGAGCAAGCGGCCGAGGTTGAACCGTTCAAGACCGTGATCATCCTGCATTTCACGCGCGGCTGGCCGTTCGTGCTTTATGCCGGTGCGCTGCTCGCCGCCAATCTCGCCGTCGAGCGCTTTTTCTGCCGCTATCTCTGTCCGCTCGGCGCGGCCCTCGCCATTCCGGCGCGGCTGCGCATGTTCGACTGGCTGCGGCGCTATCGCGAATGTGGCAATCCCTGCCAGCGTTGCGGCAATGAATGCCCGGTGCAAGCGATCCATCCAGAAGGGCACATCAACCCGAACGAATGCATCCAATGCCTGCACTGTCAGATGCTTTATCACCACGACCAGAAATGCCCGGTGATGATCCAGCGCCGGCTGAAGCGGGAAAAATATGCCGCCATCGCCTCGCCCGCGCTGCCGCCGCGCTCCCGCGTGTCGGCGGTGAAAGCCGACACCCCCCATACCGTGACGGATCGCCTGTACGAATCACAGACGACCGAGGCGGATGACACCCAGTAAAGGAGACAACCATGACGGATAAAGAAAAACAGACGCAACCCGAGGCCGCACAAAGCGTCGGCCGGCGGGGGCTTCTCGGCACGACCGCAGCGGCGGCGGCGCTCGCGGGACTCGCCGGCGGCGCGTCCTCGGTCGGGCTCATGCGCAAAGCGGCGGCGCAGAGCCGCGCGCAAAGCGGCGAAGTGCGCCCAGGCGATCTCGATGAGTATTACGGCTTCAACAGCAGCGGCCAGACCGGCGAGCTTCGTATCCTCGGGATGCCATCGGGACGCGAATTGATGCGCATTCCCGTCTTCAACCGCGACAGCGCGACCGGATGGGGCCTGACCAATGAGAGCCGCAAGATCCTGACCGAGGGGCTTCTGCCGGCAACCCGGAAATTCCTCGAAAGCCGGGGCGGAATCTACGTCAATGGCGATCTGCATCATCCGCACATGTCGTTCACCGATGGCACCTATGATGGGCGCTACATCTTCGTCAACGACAAGGCCAATTGCCGGGTCGCGCGCATCCGCTGTGACGTGATGA
>JAKCCP010000268.1 GCA_021841985.1 Pseudomonadota bacterium
CCGATCGCGGGGACGGTGGAGTTCATCAGCGCCGGCGGCGAGTTTCATTTCATGGAGATGAATACGCGCTTGCAGGTGGAGCATCCGGTTACCGAAATGATCACCGGCCTCGATCTCGTCGAATGGCAGTTGCGCGTCGCCGCCGGTGAGCGCCTGCCGCGCGCGCAGGATCAGCTCGACATCGACGGCCACGCGATCGAGGCGCGGATTTATGCCGAGGATCCGGCGCGGAATTTTCTGCCCGCGAGTGGCACGATCCGCTATCTCGCCGAGCCGGCGCCGAGCGCGCATGTGCGCATCGATTCCGGCGTGCGGGCGGGCGATCGCATCGGCGTTCATTACGATCCGATGCTCGCCAAGCTGATCGTCTGGGATCGCGACCGAGGGGCGGCGTTGGTGCGGCTGCGATCGGCGCTGGCGGATTTCGCCCTGATTGGCGTCCGCAACAATCTCGCGCTGCTCCGCGCCATCGCCGAGCATCCGGATTTCGCCGCCGCGGCGCCCGATACCGGCTTCATCCCGCGCCATCCCGAACTGCTCGCCCCGCCGGCGGTGGCACCGGCGCGGGAAGCCCTCGCCGCCGCGGCGCTCCATGTTCTCGCCCGGCGCGGCGCGGCGCTGGCGGCGCAAACCCGCGCGAGCCCCGATCCAGCCTCGCCTTGGGCGGCGCGGGATGGCTGGCGGGTGCGCGACCAAGCGGCGGAGGACGTGCATCTTCGCGGCGAGGATGGCGATCACCGGATCACGGCACTCTGGCGGGGTGAAGGCGCCTATCGCCTGACCCTGCCGGATGAGACGACAATGGAAACGCGCGGCGCCTGGGACGGCGAGCGGCTTCGCCTCACCCTCGATGACCGGCAGGAAAGCCTCCGCGTGATCGAGGCCGAGGCAGCGCTGGTGGTGCTGGCGGAGAGCGGGGAATACCGCCTCCACGCCATCGCCCCGGACGCGGCGGCGGCCGACGAAAGCGCCGGCGATGGCCGCGTCGTCGCCCCGATCCCGGGCTATGTCCGCGGCGTTCTCGTCGTCGCCGAGGAGCGTGTCGCGCGCGGCCAGGCCCTGGTGGTGATGGAGGCGATGAAAATGGAAATCACCCTCACCGCCCCCTTCGCGGGAAGCGTGGGTTCGGTCGCGGCCACGGTCGGGGCGATGGCCGAGGAGGGGCAGGCATTGGTGGTGATCACCCCGGAAGGGTAGCTCATCCCGGCGGACCCGCTATCCCATCCGCCATCCCTCTGGCGGCAATCCCGGATCGCTGCTGAGCGCGAGAACATGGCCGGTGCGGCGGGTGAAATCCTCGCCGGCGGCGCGATCGGCCTCTAGCGCCGCGACCACCGCCGGAGACGCGATCAGCCGCGGCGCGCGCCCCGGCGCCTGTGCCATGTCCGCGAGCAGCCCCCGCAAGGCGGCCAATCCCGCGGCATGCGGGCCGCGCAATAGCTCATGCAAGGGGGGGCGGATTCGCGGGCGGAGGATTTCGGCGAAACCGAGCGCGGTGAAGCCGAGCAGCCGGGGTTTCAGCGGATCTTCGGCGAGGGCGGCGGCGAGCATGGGGGTGAGGCTCGCCCGGTGGCGCGCTTTCATCCCGGCAAAATCGATGAGAATGGCGCCGGAGAGGTTGCGAAGGCGGATCTGCCGCGCCAGCGCCGGCATCAGGGCACGGTTCAGCGCCGCCTGGGCGGCGGTTTTCCCGCCCCGCTCGGCGGTCGCCGCGCCGGCGTCGAGATCGATCGCGGTCAAGGCCGGCGTCGGATGAAACTGCGCCCGCGCGCCATTGGCGAAAACCACGACCGGCTCGGCCAGCGCCGCCACCTGATCCTCGGTCGCGGCGTCGAAGGCGGCGGCGACACGCTCCACCCGCGCCCCGAACGCGGCGCGCAACGCGGCGGCGAGCGCCGGGTCATCGACCATCACCGGCGCCTCGGCGTGGCTCGTCGCGAGTTCGGCGAGCGGAGTCGGGCCGGGATGCAAGAGCCCGACCCGGGTGAGCCCGGCCGGCGCCGGGCGCAGCATGGCCAGGCGCGGCCCCTTCCCCCCTTGCGCTGCGCGCGTGATGCGAACCGCGATCAGCGCGCCGACGTCAAGGCCGGCGCCGCCAGCGGTATCGGGCAGAAACCCCTCCACCCCCGAAGCGAGGGCGACGAACACCCCCGCCATCGCCGGAACCCGCGCGATCACCCGCCCGCCATGCCCATCGCCGACCCCATCCGGCGCGCCGGGGCGCCAAAGGGCGTACTCGAGCAGCGCCCCATCGGCGGCGGTGAGCGCGATGCGAACCTCTCCCGGTGAGGTCGCGGCGCGGAGTGTCGGCGTCACGCCCCGCCATATCCATCAAAATGGCGCCCGCCGAGGCCGCGTAGCAATTGCCGGGCCTCGAACAGCGGCAAGCCGACGACGTTGCTGTAACTCCCGGAGAGAAACCGCACGAAGCCGCCGGCGCGGCCCTGGATGGCATAGCCACCGGCGCGGCCCCGCCATTCGCCGCTCGAGACATAGGCGTCGATCTCGGCGGCATCGAGCCGGGCGAAGGTGACGCGGCTGACGACCAGGCGCTCGCCCCAGCGCCCATCCGGCGCCCGCAAGGCGACCGCGCCGAACACCTGATGGCGTCGGCCCGAAAGCAGCGCGAGGGTCGCTCGCGCCGCGTCCGCGTCGGCGGGTTTGGGGAGGATGCGCCGCCCGGCGGCGATCACGGTATCGGCGGCGAGCACGAACGCCTGCGGAAAACGCGCCGCGACCGCCGTCGCCTTGGCGCGCGCGAGCCGCGCGGCGAGCTGGCGCGGGGATTCGTCGCCAAGCGGCGTCTCGTCGAGATCGGCGGCAATGACGCGCGCCGGCACGACGCCGATCTGGGCGAGCAGCGTCAGGCGCCGCTCGCTCGCCGACGCCAGGATCAGCCCGGTTTCGCTCATCGACGCACTCGCTCAAGGGCCCGTTATTCGAACCGGCGGCCTATTTGAACCGGAACGTGATCCGCCCCTTGGTGAGGTCATAGGGGGTCATTTCCACGTTCACCCGGTCCCCGGCCAGCACCCGGATGCGGTTCTTGCGCATCTTGCCGCTGGTATGGGCGAGGATCACGTGCTCGTTGTCGAGCTTCACCCGAAACATCGCATTCGGCAGGAGTTCGGTCACCGTCCCGCTGAATTCGATCATATCCTCTTTTGACATCAGGCCCCTGCAAAACTGGCGTTGGCGCGGAAGATGATCTTGCCGGGCGGGAAGGTCAAGCGGCGCGAGACGCCCCGGGCGGCGGCGGGCGCGGGCGGGTCGTTGCCGCGGCGGAAATTCGTGCCATGCTGCGGCCATGCCCATCCTGTCCCCCGCGCCGACGCGCCGCGCCTTGCTCGCCCTCCCGCTCGCCGCCGCCCCGCTCGCCGCTGTTTTCGCCGCCGAGATTTCCGGGGGATCCGCCGCCGGGCCGCCGATCCGGCTGCCCTCGGGCGACGGGCTCCGGATCGACCCCGGCGCGAAGCCGACGAAGTTTCAGGCCAGCGTCGAGGGCGAGCGCCTGCGCCTCGATTTCGCCGGCCGGCCGGCGCCGATCCTGCTCCCCGCCCGGCGCGCCCGCCTCGTCGTCACGCTGGCGCTGGCTGGGCGGGAGGTGCTGCTGGCCGCCTTCGCCGGCGAGCGCGACGACGCCGCGGCGACCGCGCGCGGCGCGCTCGATCTCGTCGCGATGATCGGCTCGGACGGCACCCGGCTCGGCATTCTCGGGGTCGAGATGCTCGCCTGGAAGGGGAGCGCGGGGGCGGGATTCGATACCATGCTCGACGCCCCCGGGCACGGCGCGGTTCTGCGCCTGGCCCGCGTCGCCTCGCCACCGCAAGCCACCACCGATTCGCGCCATCTGACCTGGAGCGACTACCTCGCCTGGCGCCAGGGCGGG
>JAKCCP010000368.1 GCA_021841985.1 Pseudomonadota bacterium
ACCAGTCGGCCAAGGGGCCGTTCGCGAGCGTCGCCGTGAGATAGGCGCGGAGTGGCGGGAGGCGCGGATCGGGCGCGCTCCGCACGCGGCCGAGTTTCATCATCGCGTGATCGGTCACAGGGTTTTCTCCTCGCGCCCACAGCGCCAGCTATCGAGCCGATACGCGGGATGGTCATGGATCCAGCGCGCGGCTTCAGTTTGACCGGCCACGAGGCACGCAACCGGGGTTGGAAAGGGCGCATCGAGAGAGCGCGTCTCGCAACTCATGGGGTGGCGCGCGAGGCACACGACGAAGGTCAAAATGAGAGGGTCCATCAGCATGTTTCCTCGATGGCCGCGAGCGCGCGGCGATAGGCGGCGATGGGGTGGTCCGCGAGCGGATCGAACGCCGGCTCGCCGATCGGCATCAGCGCGCGGGGGTGGAGATAAAGCCCCGGCAACCACGGGACATCGGGCACCGGATCGTCGCCGTTGCGATAAAGCCGGAGCGGCACGCGACGCAGAAGCCGACGCAGTTTCCACGAGCCGCAGCGCGGCGCACCGAAGGTGACGACGGCGCGGGGTGGCATTTCCCGCGCGGTGAGCACGCCCGCGAGCAGCAACGCGATCGCGCCCCCCATGCTGTGTCCGGTGAGAACGGCGCCGCGCACGCTGATCCCCGTTGGCGCGCCGTGCCCGATGATCTCCGCGAAGAGCGCGCGCGCGCCCGTCAAAAATCCCTGATGGCAAAAGCCGATCTCGGGATCATGCGCCGGCATCGCCGACAGATCCCGGAGCCAGTCCGAAGGGTCTGCCGTGGTGCCGCGCACGGCGATGATGCGAAGGCCGCGCCGGAGCGTGAAAAGCGCGTGGACATCGCCGGCGCGCCAGGTCGGCGCCGCGACGTAAGTATCGCCGGCGATGGCCGCAAGCTCTCTGTCATCCACCATCGAGCACCCCTCCCGCCGCGAGGGAGACGCGGCAGATACGGGTCTGCCAGCCACGCAGGAACCGCGGATCGGCGGGGAGGGAGGCAAGCCGCGCCGCCTGGAACTCGGCACAGAGGGTCTTGAGCTTTTCCAAAGACGCCGGAACCGAGGCGAGGGTGAGCGGCCCCAAGATGCCATCTCGCGCAACGCCGAGCGCCCCTTGCAGCCAGCGGAGGGCGGTCCCGACGCCGGCGTTGACAGCGGCATCGAAAACGATCATCGCCAGCGCCGGCGGCAGCTTGTCACCCTGGATCGGCGCCCAGTAATCGCGGGCGTAGATCGCCTTCGCGTCCTCGAGCGAGAGGGACGCGATATCGAGCGCCGGATAAGACGCCGCGCTGATCCCGAATTTCGTGCCGCGACAGGCGCCGAGGCCGATGCTGCCTCCCGTCCAGTTGCCGGGATCGTCGGGATCGGCGCTGAAACCGCCTTCCTCGCCGACGGTCTCGGCGAAGCAGCGCGCGAAAACCTCAGTGTCCGGCACGGAACTCGGCTGCCTGCTCGGCGAGCACAAGCTCGGCTTCCGCCGGCGTCATCGCTGGCGCCGCGCCGACCGGGGCGGGGAGGCCGACGGCGGATTCGAGCACCGGCAGCATGACATTGGCGGCGGCGAGAATTTCCGGCACCGGCGCCGGCAATGTCGCGACCTCGGAAAGGGCCGCGACCATGGCGTTGACGGCGCTCGCGAGCTGTTCCACCTCGGGCTGCGCGGCGGCGGCGCTGGTCGCTTGGGCCACGGCGGCGGAAGCGGCCTGCACCGCCGATAGCGCGTCATCGACCTGCACGAGCTGCGCCGCGCTCAACAGATTGGCGTCGCGCATGTCCTTGGCCGCCGCGGCAAGCCCGGTTGCGATAGTGTCGGCATCGGTCGCGATGGTGGGCAGCGAGACCGCGCCATTGACACAAGCGGCGAGCAGGAAAGCGCTGCCGGCAACAGCGGCGATGGGGAAGGGGCGCATCATTTCTTCTCCTGTGATTGCGTCTCGGTGGTTTGCGAGCGTGTCTGGCTCGCGAGAGTTTCGGCGGCGCGCACCAGCGCCTCGGCATCGGCCTTGGCGCCGCTGTTGTCGGGGAGGAGGATGGAGACCACGGCGCCGACGAGAAACGGCAGCGCGTGCGCCCAGGTCATCTGCCCGCTGAGTGCCGCGTCCAGCGTGCCGCACAAGGCGGCGAGCCCGGCAACCGTGCTCGGTTGGCGGAGAAAATCCCGGATGGTCATGGAGAGTCCTTTCAGCGTCCGTCGCTATCGAGCGGATGTGGATGGGCGCTCATGATTGCCGTATCGAGGCGGGTGTTGATCTGGCTGAGCGAGGCGTTGATCTGGGCGATCACCGCCCGCTCGGCGTCCACGCTCTCGTCGATCCGCCGTCCGATGCCGGCGAAGCGATCGGCTTCATCGGCGCGCACCGCGATCAATTGTTGTTGCAGGCTTTCGATGGATTTTTCGCGCAGCGTGATTTCGGCGGTGATCCGCTCTTCCTCATGGCCGACGGTCACCGCGACGTAGAACACCGAGCTGATCACCGCGCCGACCATGCCGAGCAGGGAGAGAAGATTGCCGGCGGTGACGACACCATCGAAACGAACGTGATGGTTCCGGCCGTCATCCATCACGCATCTCCGGCGCCGGCGAGCGCCGGATCGACCGCAGCCCCATTCAGCTCCGGCCAGCGTCTCGGGTTGCCGTCACGCGCCTCCGTCGCGGCCTTGGCGAGTTTTTCCTTGAGTGCGGCATAAAGCATCGCGGTGGTGATCGCGTGCCAGTCCGTCGCTTTCGGGAAATCGGCGAACGTCAGCGTATAGCGCCGCGGCGTGCCGAGCGGGTTGCACCCCGCGCGCCGGGCGGCCTCGGAGAGATAGCCGGCGAGGGTGATCTCGATGCGTTTGGCATCAAAGAAATCCTGCCGATGCAGAATGCGCCAATATTGCGCCGGCGCGCCGGTATGATCGGGATCGAGCGATTTGGAGAGGGCCATGATGTGAACTTCCTATTGCAGGCGCGCCCAAAGCGAGCCGGTCGCGAAAAAGATGAAGCGGATGGCGCTGTTCGCCGGCATCGCCGTCGCGGCGCCGGCAAGGGTCTGTCCGCTATTGGCGGCAAGGGTGAGCGCGGTGATGGCGGGAAGGGTCGCGAGGGTCACTTCCTGACCGTCGATCGGCGCCGCCGGCAGCGTCACGCTGAGGGTCGCGAGCGTTGCCGAGCCGGCGATCTGTAACAGCGAGCAATTATTCGGAACCGTGATCGCGGCGCCACTCGCCGGGGTTTGATAGCTGTAGGATTGCTCGGCGCGCGCCCCGAGCAGCGCAACCGGCGACCCGCTCGCGCCGGTGGAACCGAGCGAGACCGCGCCATCGCCGGCGCCGGCGAGCGTGACACCGTTGGCGCCGAGCGCGCCGGCGCTGCTGATACCGGCCGGCGCGCCAGCACTTCCCGGAGACAGCGTCAGGTAATTCATGAAGCCGCTGGTCGGGACGAGACGCATGACATCGTTGCCGTTCGCCGAGAAATGCAGGATGCCATTGCCTTGCGTCGCGACCTCGAGATCGACCGCGGCATCGCTCCCGGCGCTCGCGAGTCCGGCCGGCGCGCCGCTCACCGCGCCGAACAGGCGAAGCCCGTTGACCGCGCCGGCAACGACGCCATTTTGCGCCGGCGCATAGGCATAGCTCGGCTTGTCCCAGCCATTGCCGACATCATGGATATTGCCGGCGGCATTGGTCGCGAGCGCGGCGATGGTGAGGGTCTCGCTCGCCCCGCTCGAGGTCGTCGCGGCGAAAGAAAGCCCGGCCGCGCCCGGCGCGTAGAGCACGAGCGTCGCCGCGCCGGGATGCACGGCGACGAAAACCCCTGAGGCCGGCGCAAAGCTTCCGGAGAGCACGGCGAGCGGACTGGCGAACGTCACCGCG
>JAKCCP010000072.1 GCA_021841985.1 Pseudomonadota bacterium
ATTCGGGGAGCGGGCTTGGCCAGAAATGCCACTCGACGCCGACATGCACGATCGCGATGGCGGCGTCACCCAGCACCACCAGAGCCAGCGCGGCGAGCAGCCAACGCGCCGGGCGCGGCGGCACGACGAGAGCGAGGATGCCGAGCCCGATCGCGATGCGATAGGGCCAGCGCTCAACCAGGCAGAGCGCGCAGGGGACGAGCCCGCCGAGCCGCTCGCTGGCGATCGCGACCGCGAGCGCGAGCGCGGACGCGAGCAACGCGAACAGCGCCGCGCGATCAGTGCGGCGGCTGGGCAAGCCAGGCCTCGAAACGGCTGGCGAGCAGGTTTCCGTTCTGCTCCCAGAAATTTTCATCGAAGGCGAGCGCGGTCTTGAGATTGCCGGGATTGCTCGGCACTTGCCCGCGGCGCTCGGGCGGAATCTGTTCGAGCGCGCCCTTGGCGAGCGGGCCGTAGGCGGTATCAGTGAAAAGTCGTGCCTCGGCGGCGGGATCGCCGGCGAGGGTGAGGAATTTCTGCGCGAGCGCGGTGTTCGGCGAGCCGGTGACGATCGCGAAACTTTTGACGCGATACAGGCTTTCGCTCCACTGCATGCCGAAATGATGCGCGCCCTCGCGGTCCGCCGCCGCGACCTCGGCGCTCGGCGCCATCGTCATCAAAACCTTGCCCTCGCCGAGAATGCGCGTCGCCTCCTCGGGTCTTTCCCACCAGACGATATAGGGGCGCAATTGATCGAGCTTGCGGAAGGCACGCTTGATGCCGTCCTCGGTGCGGAGCATGGCATAGACATCGCCGGCCGCGACGCCATCGGCGAGCAGCGCGAATTCCAGCGTCATGCGCGCATCGCGGCGCAGGCCACGCTTGCCGGGATATTTCGCGACATCCCAGAAATCCGCCCAGCTCGGCGTGCCCTGCAGCTTGTCGTTGTCCCAGCTCAGGACGACACTGGTCATGAACGCGCCGACACCGCAATCACTCGTTGCAAACGGAGGGTAGCGTTCGCGCCCGCCGATCGCATTCCAATCGAGCTTTTGCAGCATCCCGCGCGCGCAGCCTTCCGCCAGCACCGGCGCCGTCACCAGCACCACGTCCCAGGGCGTGAACATGCCGGCGTTCCGCACGAGATCGGCATAGTCGCCGTCCCAGGATAGGCCGGTCGCGCCGATGCCGTCGGCGGCGGCGAAGGGGTCGAGATAGGCTTTTTTCAACGCCTCGATCGGCGTGCCGGGGGGGGCGGCGAGCGTAAAATCACGCGCGTCCGCCGGCGTCGCGCCGCCGAGCAGGACGGCTGCGAAAAAAATCCCGATACCGCGCGCGAAACGCCGCATCTCCGGCGGGATCATACCGCATCCGCCGGCGGGCGGGCGGCATAGATGCGCGCATGCTGCGCCGTCCAGGCGATCGCCATATCGCGTCCCGGCTGCAATCCGCGGAGCGCGGCACTCGCGGGGCGGGTAATGATGATATCGGCGCCGCCACCGAGTGAGGCGAAAAGTCTGGTTTGCGCGCCAAGCGGGATCATTTTACGCAACACGGCGGAAAGCGCCCCCTCCCCCAATTCCTCGGCGGCCACCGCCGCGACGGCGATCCGCTCCGGCCGAACCATGAGCAGGGAGCGTTGCCCGATCGCGATGCGCTCGGCAAGAGAGCCGCTGACGATCGCGCCATTTTCCAGCCGCACGCGCGCGATATCGTCCTCGTTCTCGACCAGGACGCCGCTCAGCACATTGGCGTCGCCGAGCGCCTCGGCGACCGCGAGGCTCGCCGGCGCGTCATAAAGGATCTGCGGCGGCGCGATCTGCGCGATCTTCCCCTCATGCAGAACCAGGGCGCGGTCGGCGAGGGCGAACACCGTCGCCGGCGAACGCGCCGCGACCAGGGTGGTGAGGCCTGCCGCCGCCGGGCTGCCGCGCAGCAGGGTTGCCAGCATCTGGCGCTCGGGCTCGGGAAACCCCTCATCCGGCTCCTCGATCAGCAGCAGTTTCGGCGCGGCGATCAGGGCATGCGCGAGGGCGGCGCGAAACCGCTCGCTCGGCGTCAGCGCGTGGCCGCGTTTGATGCCGCATCCGGCGAGACCGACAAAGGCGAGCACCCGCGCCACCCGCGTGGCACGCGCGTCGCCGGCGAGGTGCTGGTCGGCCAGCGCCGCCGCCACGTAAGCGCCGACGCGCCGGAGACGCGGCACTGCGATCCGCGCCGGGACATAACCGAAGCCGCGCCGTCGCGCCGGGGTCGCCTGCAAGCGGCGGCCGTTGACGATGACCTCGCCCCGCGCCGGGTGAAGCACGCCCGCGACCATGGCGAGCACGGCGCGTGCCGCCTCGCCGTCCCGCGCGAGCAGGCACAGTTTCTCCCCACGCGCCACCGTGAGGGAGAATTCGGCGAGCCCGCCGGCCGCCATCGCATCCGGTGGCGCGAGGCCGCGCAGATCGAGGAACGCGGTGGTCTCGTTCACGAAAGCGTTCACCCCGGACGCTTGGCCTTGGGCATGGAGGGTCATTGACTGCATCGCAAGGAGGGTTTTCGTATGGGCTGGCAAGGGAAGGCAACCTTCCATCGCGAATTGTTATGTATTCGTTATCAGATTCCGAGGGAGAACACGTGATGAGCAGCCAGAAACCCGCCGAGGACGCCGCCGGGGAGATCGCGCGGCTCCGCGCCGAGATCGAGGCATTGCGCGCGCGAACCGAAGAAAAAATGGCACATGCCGCGCGCGAGGCCGGCGATACCATTCACCACGAGGCCGAATTGGTGGCGGGGAAGGTCCGCGAGCGGCCCTTGGCGGCGTTGCTGATCGCCGGCGTCGCCGGTTTCGTCATCGGCCGCCTGGCGCGCTGACAGGGGGCCGGTTGACATGCGGCGGGCGCTCCACCTCGCGCGGATCGCGCTGGCGGCGGAGGCGCTCCGCTGGCGGTTGCTGGCGCGCATCCGGCTGCGCCAGGCGGCGCTGGTCGCGGCGGCGCTGATTTTCGCGCTGTTCGCGCTCGCCCTCGGCCACGCGGCGGCGTTTCTCTGGCTTGCGGCGCGCTTCGGGGCGATCGGCGCCGCCCTCGCCCTCGCCGGGTTCGATCTCGCCCTCGCGCTGGTTCTTCTTCTCCTCGCGGCGCGTGGGGGCACGCCGCTGGCGGCGGAGGCGGAAGCGCTGCGGCGGGCGGCGCTCGCCGAACTCCGCGCCGAATACCCGCAAGCGGTGCTGCACGCGCTGCTTCGCCACTGGCGGGAGACGCGGCGGCGCCGCTGATCCCTCGCCTCGCGCCAAGGACATTCCCAGCCACCAGGCACACCGATCAGGCGTCTCGTCGGGTGATGCCGGGTTTCATCCGTGGCGGCCGATCGCCGACGAAGTGAACGAGATCGTCGCCTCCGCCGTCCGGCTTACAGCCCGGCGCCGGAGGCGACCGGTCTCCGCCGCCTGGTGCGGCCGTGAACGGAGGCTAGGCCGAGGGCACCGGCGGCGAGCAGCGAGAGGCTTGCCGCTTCGGGGACGGCGGAGGATGGATTCGAGATGGCAATCATTTCCGGCCGATCTAAGCCGGTGACCAAGGACGGATTAACCACTGTCGCGGAGTACCCGTTCCCGGTGCTGGATAAGGCATACTCTCCGATCGAGTCCCCGTTATAATTGCTAACGAAAATATCTGACCCCGAGAGCGCGAGGCCGGTCGGTAAGTTCAACCCGGTGATCAGGGAGGCATTCACCACTCCACCGGAGGTGGTATATTCCCCGATCGTGCCGCTGTTGTAACTGCCAACGAAAATATCTGACCCCAAGAGCGCCAGACCTACCGCATCACCCAACCCGGTGACCAGGGAGGCATTCACCACTGCGCCGGTGGTGGCATTGTATGCCCCACT
>JAKCCP010000179.1 GCA_021841985.1 Pseudomonadota bacterium
TGCCCGAGGAATGCCCGTCCTCCGATCGCCCGCTCCCCGATCGCCCGTCCTCCGATCGCCCGCCCCCCGATCTTCCACCGCCGGGCGCGTCGGCGAAGGGGGCGGACGGCAGGAACGGGAAAAGCCCGGAGGGCATGGCGCCGGGCGACCAGGCGCCGGTGCCGCCACCGTCGTGACCACTCTCTCCGCTGCCGCGGTTGCGCCCGTCATCGGCGCTCCCGCCGAAGGGGAAGGGATTCGGCGGGGTTTCGCCGCCGATCAGGTCCGGGCGGAAGGCATGGCCGCGATCGCCGCGGTCGCCGCCGCAATCCCCACTTCCGGCACAGGGCTGATAGAAGACATCATGCGTGACGAGGAGGGAAAGATCGCCGTCATCTTCGCCCATCCCCGCGCCGGAGGGGCGCCGCTCCCGGCTGGCGGCGGCGGGGTGCGAATCGCTCTCGCTATGGCCGCCACGGTCACGATCGGCCGGGGATGCCGGCAGGATCATGGTGAGGGATCCCATGGCATTGGCGAGAATGAACAGCGAGAGAAGACGAAATTTTGCGACCATTGCGGTTTCCAAGTGGCCGAGTCTCTAGAAAATGGATTAATTTTCGATGAACCGAGAGGAAAGGATGCCTTGCGAATACCGCATGCCAGGATCTTGACCGGCCCCGCTTCTTGCCCGGCTCCGCCGTTTTCGCTCGCCCCCCGTTGACGCGAATGCGCGCGCGGGGCTACATCGCCGCCCCACCGGAACATGCCCAGGTGGCGGAATTGGTAGACGCGCAGGTTTCAGGTACCTGTGGCCGCAAGGTCGTGGAAGTTCGAGTCTTCTCCTGGGCACCAGGCGCCAGCGGCGCATCCATCTGATCGGGGTATTCGGTTCATGGCCAACGGCACCGTCCATTTCCATCGCCATGACCTGCCCGAGGGGGTGGATCTCGGCCCGGTGGTCGCCGTCGATACCGAGACCATGGGCCTCGATCCGCGCCGCGACCGGCTGTGCCTCGTGCAGCTCTCCGCCGGCGACGGCCATGCCCATCTGGTCCAGATCCTGCCGCCCGCGCTCGGCGGCCGCGGCGCCGATTGCCCGCGCCTCAAGGCGCTGCTCGCCGATCCGGCGCGGGTCAAGCTCATGCATTTCGCGCGCTTCGATGTCGCCATGCTGCATCAGGCGCTCGGCGTCACGGTGGCGCCGGTGCGATGCACGAAAATCGCCGCCAGGCTCACCCGCACCTTCACCGACCGCCATGGTCTCCGCGATCTCTGCCGCGAATTGCTCGGGGTCGAGATTTCCAAGGAGCAGCAGACCTCCGATTGGGGCGCGGCGGATCTCTCGCCGCAGCAACTCGCCTATGCCGCCGCCGATGTCCTCCATCTGCACGCGCTCTGGGAGCGGCTCGCAGCACTGCTCGCGCGCGAGGGCAGGGAGGCGCTGGCCGAGGCCTGTTTCGCCTTTCTGCCGGCGCGCGCCCGGCTCGATCTCCTCGGCTATGAGACGCCGGATATTTTCGCCCATTGAGCCGCGGCACGGATGAAAATTTGTTCGTGAACGCCAGCTTTCTGGCATGAAATTTGTCTAAAGGCGTTTTCGTGCTTATGTCTCGCTCAGGCGAGCGCGGGATCGCCTCGTCGAGCAAAGACCCGAAAGAGCGAGCATGTCCGTCACATTGACCGAGACCGAGGATGCCCTGGTGACCGCGCGCGCCGTGCTGGCGAGCGAGGTGGACGGGATCGAGGCGCTGGCGGCGGCGCTGGATGGCGGCTTTCGGCGCGCCGTGGAGACGCTTTCTGCGGTTTCCGGCCGCGTCGTCGTCTCCGGGATGGGGAAATCCGGCCATGTCGGGCGCAAGATCGCGGCGACTCTCGCCTCCACCGGCACACCGGCGCTGTTCGTCCACCCCGCCGAGGCCTCGCATGGCGATCTCGGCATGATTTTGCCCAATGATGCGGTGCTCGCGCTGTCCAATTCCGGCGAGACGCCGGAACTCGCCGATCTCGTCGGCCATAGCCGCCGCTTCGGCCTGCCCTTGATCGCCATCACCCGCGAGCCCGGCTCGGCGCTGGCGCAGCAGGCGGATGTCGTGCTGCTGCTGCCGCAAGTCCCGGAAGCCTGCCCGATGGGCCTCGCGCCGACCACCAGCACCACCATGCAGCTCGCGCTCGGCGACGCGCTGGCGGTCGCCCTCCTCACCCGGCGCGGCTTCACCGCCGCCGATTTCCGCCAGTTCCACCCCGGCGGCAAACTCGGGGTGCGCCTCAAGCGGGTGCGTGAGCTGATGCACGAGGGCGCCGCCCTGCCGCTGGTGGCTCCCACGACGCGGATGGACGCGGCGCTCCTGGTGATGACCGAGAAGCGTTTCGGCTGTCTCGGCGTCGTCGACGGCGCCGGGAAGCTGGTCGGGGTCATCACCGATGGCGATCTCCGCCGCGCGATGGGGCCGGATCTGCTGGCGCGCCCGGCCGGCGAGATCATGACCGCGGCGCCACGCAGCATCGCGCCCGACGCGCTCGCCGCCGAGGCCCTCCATCAGATGACCGATGCCGACCGCCCGATCACCGCCCTCTTCGTGGTCCCGCCTTCGGCCGAGGGGGCGGGCGAGGGAGTGCCGATCGGCATTCTCCACATCCATGACCTGCTCCGCGCCGGGGTGGCATGAGCAAGGTGGGATGAGCAAGGTGGCATGAGCGAGGTGGCGTGAGCGAGGTGGCATGAACACGGGCAATCCCCGCCTCCGCGTCGCCGCCGAGGAGACCAGGCTCGCCATCGCCGCCGCCCGCAGCCAGCGCGCGCCGACGCCGGCGCGCATCGCCCGGCGGCGGCTCCTGATCACCTGGTCGAAGCGGCTGCTGCCGATGTTGGCGCTGGTGTTGCTCGCCTCGATCGCGCTCTGGCCGGAGATCGCGCGCCAGACCGCGGCGGGGCGGGCGGCCTTGCGCGGCTGGAGCGCCAGCATCACCGCCAGCGGCCAGATGATCAACGCCCGCTATCACGGCGTCGACGAGAAAAACCGCCCCTATACGCTGACCGCGACCACCGCGACGCAGGTGACGCCCGAGCGCGTCAACCTCACCGACCCCAAGGGCGACGTCCTGATGGAGAGCGGCAACTGGCTGATGCTGAAGGCCAGGCGCGGCGTCTATATGCAGCATCTGAGCCAGCTCGATCTCGAAGGCGATGTCACGCTCTACCGCGACGACGGAACCACCCTCCATTCCGCCACCGCCGCCCTCGATCTCCGCGCCGGCGCCGGGACGAGCAACGATATCACCAATGCCGAGGGGCCGTTCGGCACCCTCGATGCCATGGGTTTCGCCCTCGTCGACAAGGGCGCGGTGATCCAGTTCGTCGGCCCGGCCCGGCTCGTTCTCAACAACAACCACGGCGAGAGCCATGACCAGCCCTAGCCGACGGATGCTCGTGGCGGCCGCCATCGGCCTCGCCGCCTTGTTCGCACAGGCGGGCGGCCTGCACGCGCAGCCGATCGACATGTCGCATGGCGGGCCGATCACGGTGACGGCGCGCGACGGCATGGATTGGCGCCAGAACGACCAGGAGGTCGTCGCGCGGGGCGATGCGGTCGCCATCCGCGACAATGTCACCGTCACCGCCGATGTCCTGATCGCGCATTACCGCAAGAAGGCCGGCGCCAACCCCGCCGCCGGGGGCGCCGGCGCACCCTCGGGGGGGGCGCAGCCGGTTGCGGCGAAGGATGGCGGCCCCATAAATTCGCCCCCTGGCAATTCGCCCCCTGGCAATTCGCCCCCTGGCAATCCGCCCCCGGCGAGCGCGAAGCCGGCGGCACCCCCGGCGGCAGGGGGGGGCGCGCCGGGCAGCCCACCGGGCAGCCCGCCGGGCAGTGACGAC
>JAKCCP010000410.1 GCA_021841985.1 Pseudomonadota bacterium
TGATCTCGCAGATCCCCCCATCGGCGGCCGCATGGGAAGAGATGGCGCGCGGCCTTTCCTTCCGCGGGGGGAATGGCGCATGATGGGCAAAAGCCCGCTCTGGAGGAAACGACGATGGCACAAGGCCAATCTGATACCCGCACGGTCGATACCCGCACGGCCGATACCCGCACCGCCCGAGTGTCGGCCGAGGAGGCGCTGGCGCTGCATGCCATGGGCCGGCCGGGCAAGCTCGAGACACGCCTGACCAAACCGCTCGCGACGGCGCGCGATCTCAGCCTCGCCTATTCGCCGGGGGTTGCCGCGCCGTGTCTGAAGATCGCGAAAGAGCCAGATCTCGCCTATGATTATACCACGCGCGGCAACATGGTCGCGGTGATCTCGAACGGCACCGCCGTGCTCGGCCTCGGCAATCTCGGGGCGCTGGCGAGCAAGCCGGTGATGGAAGGCAAGGTCGCCCTCTTCAAGCGTTTCGCCGATATCGACGGCATCGATCTCGAACTCGCGACCGAGGACGTCGATGAATTCGTCAACGCCGTGCGCTTTCTCGGCCCGAGCTTCGGCGGCATCAACCTCGAGGACATCAGAGCCCCTGAATGTTTCGTCATCGAGCAGAGGTTGCGCGAGCTGATGGATATTCCGGTGTTTCACGACGATCAGCACGGCACCGCGATCGTCGCCGCCGCCGGGCTGATCAATGCCTGCCATCTGACCGGACGCGAACTGCGCGCAACCCGCCTCGTCGTCAACGGCGCCGGCTCGGCGGCGATCGCCTGCGCCGAGCTGGTCAAGGCGATGGGCATGCGGCCGGAAAATGTCATCCTCTGCGACACCAAAGGGGTCATCTATCAGGGGCGCAGCGAGGGTATGAATCAATGGAAATCGGCGCATGCGACGGCGACCTCGGCGCGCAGCCTCGCCGAGGCGCTGGACGGGGCGGATGTGTTTTTCGGGCTCTCGGCCAAGGGCGCGATGACCAAGGAGATGGTGCGCGCGATGGCGCCGCGGCCGATCATCTTCGCGATGGCCAACCCCGATCCGGAAATCACCCCGGAAGAGGCGCGCGAGGCGGCGGCGGATGCGATCATCGCCACCGGACGCAGTGATTATCCCAACCAGGTCAATAACGTTCTCGGGTTTCCCTATATCTTCCGCGGCGCGCTGGATGTGCGGGCGCGCACCATCGACGAGGGCATGAAGGTCGCCGCCGCCGAAGCCTTGGCGCAGTTGGCGCGCGAAGACGTCCCCGACGAGGTGCATTCGGCGTCCGCGGGCGGGCGACTTTGTTTCGGTCCCGAATACATCATTCCGAACGCGTTTGATCCGCGCCTGCTCTCGCGCATCCCGCCGGCGGTGGCGCGAGCGGCGATGGCGAGCGGGGTCGCGCGGCGGCCGCTGGCCGATCTCCGCCGCTACGCGCGGGAATTGTCAGGGCGGCTCGACCCGACGGCGAGCGCACTTGATGCGATTATGGAACGAGTTCGCGCAAGCCCCTGCCGCGTCGTGTTCGCGGAGGGCGAGGAGGAAAAAATCGTTCGCGCGGCCGTCGCGTTCCGCAACGCCGGCTACGGCACGCCGGTGTTGATCGGCCGCGAGGCGCGGGTTCTCGCCTCCATGGAAGCGCTCGGGCTGGGGCATGTCGAGGGGATCGAGATCCACAACGCCCGGCTTTCGGGGGCCAATCAGCGCTATGCCGAATTTCTTTATGAGAAACTGCAACGCCGCGGATTTCTCGCGCGCGACTGCCAGCGCATGGTCAACCAGGACCGCAACGTCTTCGCCGCCTGCATGGTGGCGACCGGCGATGCCGACGCGATGGTGACCGGGGCCACCCGCTCGACCTCGGTCTGCATGGAGGATATCGGCCATGTCATCGAGCCGGCCGCCGGGCGGCTCGCCTTCGGCCTCACCTTGCTGCTCACCAGCCGGGGCGGCACGATTTTCATCGCCGATACGCTGCTCCACGAGCGGCCGAGCCCGGAACAACTGGTCGGCATCACGCTCGGCAGCGCGGCGGCGGCGCGGAGCCTCGGGCATGAGCCGCGCGTCGCCTTGGTTTCGCATTCGACCTTCGGCAACCCAATGCACCCCACCGGGCAGGCGATCCGCGATGCCGTCGCGATGCTCGACCGGCGGGGGGTCGATTTCGAATATGACGGCGATATGAGCCCGGATGTGGCGCTGGAGCCGAGCTTGCGCGCGCTCTATCCGTTCTGCCGCCTGACCGGGCCGGCCAATGTGTTGATCATGCCGGGCTTGCATTCGGCGCACATCGCCTCGCGGTTGGCGCCGCGGGTCGGTGGCGGCAGCACCATCGGGCCGCTGCTCATCGGGCTCCAGCACGCGGTGCAACTGGTGCCGATGGATGCGTCCGTCAGCCAGATCGTCGATATCGCGACACTGGCGGCGCATCAAGCGTTGGAGCTGCGGCGGTAGGGGGGCGGGATCGGTATGCCAGGCGGTGGGGATCAGTCCGCACCGCCCTCGGTCTCGTCACGGCTGAGCAGAGCGACGATCCCGTCGAGCTGATCGAGCGAGCGATAATGCAGGCGGACGGTGCCGCCTTGGCCGTTGAACGCGATATCGACGCGAAGGCCGAGGCGTTCGGAGAGCGTCTGCGCCAAGGCCGCGGTTTCCGGATCTTGCGGCTTGGCTGGCACGGCGCTCAACCCAGGGGCCGTGGTGGCCCGCTGTTTGGCGAGCGCCTCGGTCTGGCGGACGTTGAGCCCGCGCGCGATCACCTGCAACGCCGCTTTTTCCGGCTCGGGATGAGCGAGCAGGGCGCGCGCATGGCCGGCGGAGAGCGTGCCGTTGCGCAGTTCGCCTTGAACCGAAGCGGGAAGGTTGAGCAGACGGAGCGTATTGGCGATATGGCTCCGCGACTTGCCAACCGAGCGGCCGAGATCGTCCTGGGTCAGGCCGAATTCGTCGAGCAGCCGGCGATAGCCATCGGCCTCCTCGATGGCGTTGAGATCCTGGCGCTGAAGATTCTCGACCAGCGCCACCATCATCGCGTCGTTGTCGGAGAGATCGCGGATGAGAGCCGGCACCTCATGGATGCCGGCGATTTGGGCGGCGCGCCAGCGGCGTTCGCCGGCGATGATCTGATAGCGCCCGCTCGCCGCCGGATCGGGGCGGACGAGCAGCGGCTGCAGCACGCCGCGCGCCGCGATCGAGGCGGCGAGTTCCTGAACCCCCTGCGGATCAACGGTTTTACGCGGCTGAAACGGCGAGGGATGGAGATGGGCGACGGGCAGGCTATGCACCGCGTTGCCGTCGGCGCGGTTTTGCGGCGCGGCGCCATCGCCGAGCAGGGCGGCAAGGCCACGTCCGAGGCGGGGGTTGGCTTCCTTGGCGCTCATGATGAGGTCTCGTTCATGGTGTGATGGCGGGCGGCGAATTCCTCGGCAAGACGTAGATACGCGACGGCGCCGGCGGAACGCGGGTCATAGGTCAGAACCGGCTTGCCGTGGCTTGGCGCCTCGGAGATACGGATATTGCGGGGGATCACCGTCTCATAGACGCTTTCGCCAAAAAATCCGCGCGCATCCGCGGCCACCAGATCGGAGAGATTGTTGCGCCGGTCATACATGGTGAGGACGATGCCATCGAGGCGCAGGCTCGGATTGAGCGCCCGCCTGACGAGATCGATGGTGCGGGTGAGCTGGCTGATGCCTTCCAGCGCGAAAAACTCGCATTGCAGCGGCACCAGGACGGAATCGGCGGCGACCAGGCCGTTCAGCGTCAGCAGCCCGAGGCTCGGCGGGCAGTCGATGATGATGGCGCTATAGCGCGCGATCTCACGAAGCGGCGCGAGCACCTCTCGGAGCTGGTATTCCCGGCGCGACGTTGCCGCCAACTCGATTTCTGCCCCGGCGAGATCAGGATCGGCCGGGATGAGGGCGAGACCGTCGATCTCGGTCGGTTGGATCAGGTTTTCCGGTGTATCGGTGTGAGAGAGGAGCGCATAGGTGCCGCCGCGCCTGGCCGCACGCTCAAGGCCGAGGCCGGTGGACGCGTTGCCCTGGGGGTCGAGATCGACCAGCAAGACCGTTTGGCCGGCGGCGGCAAGGGCGGCAGCGAGATTGATGGACGTTGTCGTTTTGCCGACGCCGCCCTTCTGATTGGCCACCGCGACGACGAGCGTCCGGCCTCGCCGGGGCGTGGCGGAGGGGTCAGGCGCTGGGGCATTGGAGGGGACGGGCACGCGTGACCCCGCTGATCTGAAGAATGGTCCCCGAAGGATCAGTTCGGCTTGGGTGGCAGACGACCTTCATCTGCCATTGATGGCGGGCTGCCGTCAACTCGACCGGGGCATTTCGCCCTTTGTAGAAGAGGCAAAGACCATCGGGCGCGAGTTTCGGGGCGGCGAGGGCAAGAAGCGCTCCCAGGGGAGCGAGGCCACGGGAGGTAATCAGCCGGAGCGGTGGGAGCGCCACGGCTTCGATTCGCTGCGGGTGGACGCTAACCGTGGCGCCGGTTGCCCGCGCGGCTTCGATCAGGAAGGCGGCTTTACGGGTATCGGATTCGATCAGATGGAATGGCTGATCCAGCGCAATCGCGAGGGCGAGGCCAGGAAACCCGCCGCCGGAGCCGAAATCCGCCGCCGGCGGGGCTAATTCGCGGAGAAATGGCAGGATTTGCAGCGAATCGAGGACATGGCGCTGCCAGACGAAGGCTTCGTCACGCCGTGATATCAAGCGGATGACCGGAGACCAACGGAGAACGAGGGCGACATAGATCTCCAGCCGGGCGATGGTTTCACGTGAAACACCGAATTGCGCCAGAGCCTCACGGTCGAAATGTTTCACGTGAAACGAGGCGCCGCTCATTGCCGGCGGGCAAAGGCGAATAACGCCGCCATCGCCGCAGGCGTCATGCCCTCGATCCGCGCCGCCATTCCCAGGGTCTCCGGGCGACTATGACTGAGTTTTTGCCGCAATTCCCCCGAGAGCCCCCCAATCCGGGCATAATCGACCGCCACCCCGAGCGGCACGCCCTCTTCTTTGCGGAAGCCGCTTATCTCCGCTGATTGCCGGTCCAGATATCCGGCATATTGCGCTTCGACACGCAATTGCTCGACAACCCGAAGATCGAGCGCCCCGAGCCAGGGAAATGCGCCCTCGCACGCCTCGAACGAAACGCCGGGCAGGCCGAGAAGCGCCATCACCGAACGCCGGCAACCATCGGCTCGGACGGCAATGCCACGTCGCGCCAATTCCGCCGGCGTCGCGCCCTCCCTTTCGGCGCGCGCCCGCGCCGCTGTGACGGCCTGCCGATAAGCCTCGAACGCCGCGCGCCGTGGCGCTCGCACACAGCCCCAGGCGATCCCTTTCGACGTCAGCCGCAAATCGGCATTATCGGCGCGCAAAGTGAGCCGATATTCCGCCCGCGAGGTGAACATCCGGTAGGGCTCGGTGACACCTTGCGTGACCAGGTCATCGATCATGACCCCGATATACCCATCGGCCCGATCGATCGACGCACCGCCCTGCCCGCCGGCCAAGCGCGCCGCATTCACCCCGGCGACCAATCCCTGCGCTCCCGCTTCCTCATAGCCGGTCGTGCCGTTGATCTGGCCGGCGAGAAAAAGCCCGGGCACTGACTTGACCTGCAAGGTCCGGAGGAGGGCGCGCGGATCGATATAATCATATTCCACCGCATAGCCCGGCCGCAGCATACGAACCCGCTCCAGCCCGGGGATCGTCCGCAGAAACGCGATCTGCACCGCCTCGGGCAAGCTGGTCGAGATGCCGTTCGGATAAATCGTCTTATCGGCGAGGCCTTCCGGTTCGAGAAAAATCTGATGGCGCTGGCGATCCGGGAAGCGGACGATCTTATCCTCGATCGACGGGCAATAGCGCGGCCCCCGCCCGGCGATCTTGCCGCCATAGACCGCCGAGCGCGCCAAATTGGCGCGAATGATCTCGTGCGTCGCCGGGGTCGTCGCGGTCAGATGGCAGACGGTTTGCGGGGTGGTGATCGCCTCGGTGAGGGTGCTGAAGGGAAGCGGCGGGTCATCGCCATGGTCCACGGTGAGCCCCGACCAATCGATACTGTCGCCATCCAGTCGCGGCGGGGTGCCGGTTTTCAGCCGCCCCATCGGCAAACCGAGGCGTTGCAGCGCCAGCGCGAGCCCCACCGCCGGCGCCTCACCCACCCGCCCGGCGGGCGTCTCTGTCTCACCGATATGGACCAAACCGCGCAGGAAGGTGCCGGCGGTCAAAACCACCGCGCCACAGCGGATGCGGGCACCATCGCTGATCGTGACGCCCTGAATTTGCCCCTGGTCGTTGAGGACGAGATCGCTGACCTCGCCCTCGCGGATTTCGAGATGGTCGTAGGCGGCCAGCAAATCCTGGATGGCCTGGCGATAAAGCGCCCGGTCGGCCTGCGCGCGCGGGCCGCGCACGGCCGGGCCTTTGCTGCGGTTGAGCAGCTTGAAATGGATGCCGGCGCGATCGATCGCGCCGCCCATCAACCCGTCAAGCGCGTCGATCTCGCGCACGAGATGGCCTTTACCGATCCCGCCGATCGCCGGGTTGCAGGACATCTCTCCGAGCTTCTGCCGGCTATGGGTGACGAGCAGCACGCGCGCCCCGACCCGCGCCGCCGCCGCCGCCGCTTCGCAACCCGCATGACCGCCACCGACCACCACCACGTCAGGCATCATTCGTCGTATCCTCATCACCCAGATCAGGGATTTCTGCTATTCCATCTATTTCCCGATGCAAAATCGGGAAAAAATCTCGCCGAGAATCTCCTCAACCCCCCAGCGTCCGGTCACCCGCCCGATCATCCGCAGGGTGATCCGCAACTCCTCCGCTCGCAACTCCTCGCTGCCTTCCGCCATGGCCCGCGTCAATGCCGCCAAAGCCGCCTCGAGCGCGGCGCGGTGGCGGGCGCGGGTCAAGGGCGGCGGGCCGGCGCGCGCGGTGAGCCTCCGCCCGGCGGCGATCAAGGCTTCGCGCAGGCGATCCAGCCCCTGCCCGGTCAGCGCGCTGACGCCGATCGCACCGTCGGCGGCACGCCCTGCCGCGAGATCGACCTTGTTGGCGACCGGAATCACCACCCCCGCCCCGGCCACAATGGCACCGGCGCCCGCCGCTTCCCCCGGCGCCGAGACGTCACGCACGGCGAGCACGATATCCGCCTCGGCGGCGCGGGCGCGGGCGCGGCGCACGCCTTCGGCCTCGACCCGGTCCGCGGTCTCGCGCAGCCCGGCGGTATCGATCACCGTCATCACCATCCCGCCGAGCACCAACCGCGCCTCCAGCGCGTCTCGGGTCGTGCCCGGGAGATCGGAGACGATGGCGATGTCGCGCTCGAGCAAGCGGTTGATCAGGCTGGACTTGCCGACATTGGGCGGGCCGGCGATGGCGATCCGAAGCCCTTCCCGGGTGCGCTCGCCGCGGCGATCATCATGGAGATGAGCACCGATCTCCGCCGCCAAGACCGCCATCTCGGCCTCGAGCGCAACCGCGACATCCGCCGGCAGCCCCTCGTCGGGGAAGTCGATGAGCGCCTCTTGCTGCGCCAAAATCCGCATCAGCCGCCGCGACCAATCTTCATAGAGCGCGCCGAGCGCCCCCTCCATCTGCCGCAGCGCCTGGCGCCGCTGCTCGGCGCTTTCCGCCTCCACGAGATCGGCGACCGCCTCGGCCGCGGTCAGATCCATGCGGCCGTTGAGAAAGGCGCGGCGGGTGAATTCCCCGGCCTCGGCCGGACGCGCGCCGGCCCGAACGAGCGCTTCCGCCACCGCCTCGATCACCGCCGGCCCGCCATGGAGATGCAGCTCCGCGCCATCCTCGCCGGTATAGGTGCCGGGTCCGGGAAGCCAGAGTGCCAGCGCCCGGTCCAGCGTCTCGCCGCGCCCATCCCGGACCCGCCGCAAACTCGCCCGGCGCGGCGGCGGGCGGTGGCCGCAGAGCGCGTCGAGCAGCGCCCCGCTGCCGGCGCCGCTGATCCGCAAGACCGCGACCGCCGCGCGACCGCCGCCCGAGGCGAGTGCGAAGATGGTATCCTCGTGATCCGCCAAATCCTCGCCCCTATTCTTTCCCCGCCGTCGGGAGCATCAGCTCCGGCACCCGCTGGCCGTCGCGCACATGGCGCTCCAACACACGGTCGATATCGGCCGGGGTCGTGATCGTATACCATACCCCCTCTGGGTAAATGACCAGGCAAGGCCCGGATTCGCAGCGATCGAGGCACAGCGCGCCATTTACCCGCACCCCGCGAAGCCCCATTTCCTTGGCGCGTGCCTTCATATAGTCGCGGAGCCGCTCCGATCCCTTTGCCGCGCAACTGCCGCGCGGATGGCCATCGGGCCGGCGGTTGCAGCAGACAAAGAGATGGGCGGCAAAATAGAGCGGCGGATCATCCACGAAACGGCCAGCCATGATGTCGAGATTCCCTACCACGCCCACGCCGAAACCCGGGCGGCTTGCGTTTATCTAACGGATGTTATGAACTTTCCAAGGCGCGAGGGCGAAGGAAAGAGTCGTTCTTTTTTGAAAAAGACCTTTTCCCCATCGGGCAGTGCCTGCGGCACTGCCGCTCCGAGAAAACGGGAAGAAAGTCTTTTTGCTTCTTTTTCAGAAGTCAAAAAAGGCTTTTTTCTAAAAGACCCGCGAAAAGGAAATAACACGATGACCGATCCCGGCAATCAGCTCCGCGACGCGCGTTCCCCCTATCTGCTCCAGCATGCCGATAATCCGGTCGCCTGGCGCCCTTGGGGGGAGGCGGCACTCTCCGAGGCGCGGGCAAGCGGGCGGCCGATCCTGCTCTCGGTCGGTTACGCCGCCTGCCATTGGTGCCATGTCATGGCGCATGAATCCTTCGAGGATCCGCACATAGCGGCGCTGATCAACCGTGATTTCGTCGCCATCAAGGTCGATCGCGAGGAGCGCCCGGATATCGACCATCTCTACATGCAGGCACTGCATGCGATGGGCGAGCAGGGCGGCTGGCCGCTGACCATGTTCCTGACCCCGGACGGCGCGCCGTTCTGGGGCGGCACCTATTTCCCGCCGGCGCCGCGCTGGGGCAAGCCCTCCTTCCGCCAGGTGTTGGAGGCACTCGCCACCGCCTGGGAAAAAGACCGCGCCGCCATCGCCAAAAGCGCCGCCAGCATGACCCGCGCCCTCGCCGCCATGGCCCATGCCCATCCCGGCGGCGGGATCGCGCCGGCGGCCATCGCGCGCGCCGCGGCGCAGCTTCTCGCCGCTTGCGACCCGATCGAGGGCGGGCTGCGTGGCGCGCCGAAATTCCCCAATGCGCCGATTTTCCGCTTTCTCTGGCAGCAGGGGATCACCCGTGGCGTGGCGGACGGCATCGCCATGGTCGAATTGCTGTTGCGCAAAATGGCCTTGGGCGGCATTCACGATCATCTCGGCGGCGGCTTCGCCCGCTATGCGACAGACGATATCTGGCTGGTCCCGCATTTCGAGAAAATGCTTTACGATAACGCGCAAATTCTCGATCTCCTGAGCCTCGCCGCGGCGCGCGCGCCAGATCCCCTGTTCGCCGAAAGCGCCGCCGGCATCGTCGCCTGGCTCACGCGCGACATGCGGGTCGCGATGCCCGGCATTTCGAGAACTGGCGGCCATGCCTTCGCCGCCTCCGAGGATGCCGATAGCGAGGGCGAGGAGGGAAAATTCTATGTCTGGCGCGCGGCCGAGATCGATGCCGCGCTCGGCGCCGATAGCCCGGTCTTCAAGGCCGCCTATGACGTGACCGCGGCCGGCAACTGGGAGGGCCAAACCATTCTCCGCCGCGTGACGGAGCGCGGGAGCGAGGCCGAGGAAGCCCGCCTCGCCGCCGCGCGCGAGCGGCTCCGCGCCCAGCGCGCGGGGCGCGTCCGCCCGGGGCGCGACGACAAGGTGCTGGTCGACTGGAACGCCCTGATGATCGCCGCCCTCGCCCGCGCGAGCAGCGTTTTTCGCGAGCCCGATTGGCTCGTCGAGGCAAAATCCGTCTATCACGCGCTGCTCGCCAATCTCGCCGGCGCCGACGGGCGGATGGCGCATGCCTGGCGCACGGGAGAAATTTTCGCCGCTGGCCTCCTCGACGATCAGGCGGCGATGGCCCGCGCCGCCCTCGCTCTGTTCGAGGCCAGCGGCGATCCCGCCTATCAGGCCGATGCCGAACGCCTCGCCGAGGCCGCCTGCCAATGGTTCGGCGATGGCGCCGGCGCCTTCTACGCCACCGCCGCCGATGCGACCGACATCCCTCTCGGCGCCGAGATCCGCCCCCGCATCGTCGCCGACAACGCCACCCCCTCCGGCAACGGCCTGATGGCGGAGGTTTTGGCGCGGCTATTCCATGTGACCGGGGCACCGCTCTGGCGCGACCGCGCGGCGGCGGCGCTGGCCGCGTTCAGCGGCCGCGAGGAAATGCTCCAGGCCTTTCCGACCCTGCTCGCGGCCGCGACCTTGCTCGCCGAGGGCGGCACGATCGTCGTCACCGGCGCCGCTGGCGACCCGGCGATGGCAGCCCTTCTCGCGGTGGCCCGCGCGAGCCCCGATCCGACGCTGGCCGTGCTCGCGGTCGCAGCGGGAACGCCGCTTCCGCCCGCCCATCCGGCATCGGGCAAGACCGGTGTGAACCCGGCGGCGATGCTCTGCCGGCGCCAGACCTGCGGCCTCCCGGTCACGACGCCGGCGGCACTGGCCGCCTCGATCGCCCCCGGCGCTTGACAAGCGGCGCGCGCGGGGCTGGCATCCGGCCTCGTTCGGCGCCGGATGATCGGCGCCGGGCCAAAGAGAGGGGGAAAGAGCGACCGATGCCGCAACTCTCGCTGCATACGCCGATCGGCGACCTCACCCTTTCGGAGGAGGACGGGGCGCTGGTGGCTTTGGATTGGGGCTGGGGGCGTGATCAGACGCCGACGAAGCTGCTTACCCGGGCGCGCGAGCGTTTGCAGGCGTATTTCGATGGCGTGCGGCCGGCGGCGGATTTCGGTTTGCCGCTCGCCCCAAGCGGCACCGCGTTTCAACGTCGCGTCTGGGCCGAACTCCGCCGCATTCCGCTGGGCGCGACCCGCACCTATGGCGAACTCGCGGCAATGGTGCAAAGCGCCGCCCGCGCCGTAGGCCAAGCCAACGGCGCCAATCCGCTGCCCATTCTCATCCCCTGTCATCGCGTGGTGGCGGCGGGCGGGCTCGGCGGCTATTCCGCCCCTGGCGGGCTCGAGACCAAGACCTGGCTGCTCGACCATGAGCGGCGCCTGACCCCATCCCTTCCCTCCGGCGCGACCGCCGGGCATTGACGGAGATCGACATGACGCACGCGATCCGCATCCACACCCATGGCGGCCCGGAGGTGATGCGCTGGGAGGAGGTGCCCTTGCCCGAGCCCGGCGCCGGCGAGGCGCGGGTCCGCCATGAAGCGGTCGGCCTCAACTATATCGACGTCTATTACCGCACCGGGCTCTACAAATCCCCCGCCATGCCGGCGACCCTCGGCATGGAGGCCGCCGGTGTCGTCACCGCGATCGGGCCGGGGGTATCGCATCTCGTGGTCGGCGATCGCGTCGCCTATGCCTCCGGGCCGATCGGCGCCTACGCGACCGAGCGCTGCATCGCCGCCGATCGCCTGGTCAAGCTTCCCGATGACATCGATTTCCGCACCGCCGCGGCGATGATGCTGCAAGGCATGACCGCGCAATACCTGCTGCGCCGCACCTATGTCGTCAAACCCGGGGACACCCTCGTCGTTCACGCCGCCGCCGGCGGGGTCGGCCTCATCATGTGCCAGTGGGCGAAGCATCTCGGGGCGCGGGTGATCGGCGTCGTCTCAACGGCCGCGAAAGCCGACCTCGCCCGCGCCCATGGCGCCGCCGAGGTGGTGATCGGCTATGAGCGCCTGCCCGAGGAGGTCAAGCGCATCACCGGCGGGGCGATGGTGCCGGTGGTCTATGACAGCATCGGCAAGGACAGTTTCATGGCCAGCCTCGACAGCCTCGCGCCGCTCGGGCTGATGGTCAGCTTCGGCAACGCCTCCGGCCCGGTCGGCCCGATCGATGTCGGGATGCTCGGCGCCAAGGGCAGCCTCTATCTGACCCGCCCGAGTCTCGCGACCTACACCGCGAAACACGCCGATCTGGAGCGGAGCGCGCAAGACCTCTTCGACGTGGTGCGGAGCGGCGCGGTGAAAATCATGGTCAACCAGACTTTTCCCCTGCGCGAAGCCGAAGCCGCGCACCGGGCGCTCGAGGCCCGCCAGACCACCGGCAGCACGGTGTTGCTGCCTTAAAAAAACAAGGTTTTTTGCTTCTTTTTTACAAAAAGAAGTGCTTGCCTTGGCTTTTCGCCCGCGCGTTCAGTGCCGGAAATGCCGCATACCGGTGAACACCATGGCGATACCGGCGGCATCGGCGGCGGCGATCACCTCGGCATCGCGCAGCGAGCCGCCGGGCTGGATCACCGCCGTCGCCCCCGCCGCGATCACCGCTTCCAGCCCGTCGGCGAAGGGGAAAAACGCGTCGGACGCGGCCACACTTCCCTCCGTCAGCGGCGCCGCCATCCCCGCCGCCTTGGCCGCTTCGGCGGCTTTCCAGGCGGCGATGCGGGCGGCATCGACGCGGCTCATCTGCCCGGCGCCGATCCCGACCGTGGCCCCCTCCCTGGCATAGATGATCGCGTTCGATTTCACGTGTTTGCAGACGCGGAAGGCGAATAGGAGATCGGCGATCTCCCGCGGCGAGGGCGCGCGCTTGGTCACGATCTTGAGATCCGCCGCCGCAACCCGGCCATTATCGCGGGTCTGGGCGAGAAACCCGCCGGCGAGGGATTTGACCAAAACCCCCGGCGCCGCCGGATCGGGCAGGCCGCCGGTCAGCAGCAGGCGAAGATTTTTCTTCCGCGCCAGGATCGCCCGCGCCTCGGGGTCGGCATCGGGGGCGATGATCACCTCGGTGAAGATCGCCGCGATCCGTTCGGCGGTATCGCCATCGAGGGGGCGGTTGAGGGCGACGATGCCGCCGAACGCCGAGACCGGGTCACAGGCCAGCGCCTTCTCCCACGCTTGCGCCGGGTGCTCGGCGAGGGCGACGCCGCACGGGTTCGCGTGCTTGACGATCACCACCGCCGGGGCGTCGAATTCGGCGACGCATTCGAAGGCGGCGTCGGTGTCGTTGAGGTTGTTGTAGGAGAGTTCCTTGCCCTGCACCTTTCGCGCGGTCGCGATGCCGGGGCGCTCGCCGCTCCGGTAAAACGCCGCCTGCTGATGCGGGTTTTCGCCGTAGCGGAGGGTTTCGGCGCGCACGCCGCTCAGCGTGAGGCGCGGGGGGAAAACCTCCTCGCGGGCGAACCAGGCGGCGATCGCGGCGTCATAGGCGGCGGTCGCGGCGTAGGCGCCGCCGGCGAGGCGGAGGCGATCGGCGCGCGTCAAGCCGCCATTCGCCGCGATCTCGGCGATCGCCGCCGGATACTGCGCGGGATCGGTGAGCACGGCGACGAAATCATGGTTCTTGGCCGCCGCCCGGATCAGCGCCGGGCCGCCGATATCGATGTTCTCGACACAGTCTTCCGCCGCCGCGCCGCGCGCGACGGTGGCCTCGAACGGATAGAGATTGACCACGACGAGGTCGATCGGCGCAATGCCGTGCGCCGCCATCTCGGCCTGATGGGCGGGGAGATCGCGGCGCCCGAGAATGCCGCCATGGATTTGCGGCACCAGGGTTTTGACGCGGCCATCGAGGATTTCGGGAAATCCGCTATGGGCCGAGACCTCGCGCACGGTGATCCCGGCCGCTTCCAGCGCCCGGGCGGAGCCGCCGGTGGAGAGGATTTCGACGCCGCGCGCGGCGAGGGCTTTGGCCAGCGCGATCAGACCGGTCTTGTCGGAGACCGAGATCAGGGCGCGGCGGATGGGAACGAGATCGGTCTCGGTGGTCATGTCTGGTCTCCGGCTTCGCTGCGGGCGGCATAGACCGAGAGGCCGAGATGCTCAAGCGTGCGCGCGATCACCTTGGCCTCGTCATAGAGATCGACCGCCCGCGCCCGCGCGGCCCGACCCATGCGGGCGCGGAGCGCGGGATCGCCGGCGAGGCGCGCAAGTGCGGCGGCGAGCGGGGCGATCTCACGCGGCGGCACGAGAAATCCGGTTTCCCCCGCGATCACCTGCTCGCGCGGGCCACGGATAGCGGTCGCGACCACCGGCAGGCCGGCCAGCATCGCCTCGATCACCGACATCGGCAGGCCCTCGAAATGGCTGGGGAGCGCGAAAATATCGGCGCTGGCGAGCAGCGCCGGGATATCGGCACGATAGCCGAGCCGGCGGAGCCGCGCACCCAGCTCGGCCTGGGCGAAATAGGGTTCGAGATCGGTGCCGTGATCGGTGGGAAGGCGATCGCCGACCACCCATAATTCCGCGTCCGCGACCATGCGCATCGCCGCCAGCAATTCGGGATGGCCCTTGTGGCGGACGAGGCGCGAGATGATGATGACGACGACGCGCGCCTCGGGGATTCCGAGTTCGGCGCGGATCCGCGCCCGCGCCGCGGGGTCGGGGCGAAACCGCGCCGGGTCGCGGCCATTGCCGATCGCGATCGGCGCGCGCGCGATGCGAAGGCGCCTGGCATCGGCGGCCTCCTCGGAGGAGACGGTGAAATAGATGTCGGTCGCGCGCCCGCCGAGCCATTCCAGCGCCAAGGCGAGGCCGCGGCGCCAGAGCGGCCCCGGCTGGTTGAACAGAAACCCGTGGCAGGTATAGGCGATGCGTGGCACGCCGGCGAGGCGCGCGGCAAACCGCGCGAGGAGGCCGCTGATCGGCATATGGCCATGCACGAGATCGGGTTTTTCCGCCCGCAGCAGGGCAAAAAGCGCCCGAAACGCCCGCCATTGCGCGGCCGGGGAGAGGCTGCGGGCCATCGGCACGGCAAGGATGCGAAACCCCTCGGCCCGCGCGTCGGCGAGATGCGGCCCCTCGGCGCAGACGCCGATCACCTCGTGCCCGGCGTCACGCATGGCCCGCATCAACGGCATCACGAAATGCCAGAGGGCGTAGTCGACACTGGTGATTTCGATGATTTTCACGTGCCGGGATTTTCACGCGCCGGGATTTTCACGCGCCGAGCGAAACTCAGCCGCCGCGAAAGGCGCGATAGCCGGCTTCGCGCAATACGCAGGCGGGACAGGTGCCGCAGCCATGACCCCAGTCATGCCGCGCGCCGCGCGCGCCGAGATAGCAGGTATGCGTCTCCTCGATGATCAGCGCGACCAGCGCCTCGCCGCCGAGATCCTTGGCGAGATGCCAGCTCTCGGCTTTGGAGAGCCACATCAGCGGGGTCTCGAGCACGAAGCGCCGCGCCATGCCGAGATTGAGCGCCACTTGCATGGCCTTGATCGTGTCGTCACGGCAATCGGGATAGCCGGAATAATCGGTCTCGCACATGCCGCCGATGAGGCGGCGAAGATCGCGGCGGGCGGCGAGCGCGGCGGCGAGCGTGAGAAAGAGAAGATTGCGGCCGGGGACGAAGGTGTTGGGAAGCCCGTCGGCGCCGAGCGCGATCGCGGCGTTCCCGGTCAGCGCGGTCTCGCCGACCGCCGCCATCGCCGGCCCGAGATCGATCACATGATCCGCCCCGAGCCGGCCGGGAAACCCGAGGCCCGCGAGTTTTTCCCGGATCACCGGCCGGCAGGCGAGTTCCACCGCATGACGCTGGCCATAGCGGAAGCCGATGGTTTCGACATGCGGATGGCGCGCCAGCGCGAGCGCGAGGCAGATCGTCGAATCCTGCCCGCCCGAGAACAGCACCAGCGCGTGATCGGCGTTCGCGTTCATCGCGCCTTCATGCCGCCCTTCGATCCCGCCTGGCAATGCCCTATATCTGGTCTCGCAACCTCGGCGGCGGGAAAGCGGCATGACCCTCGATTTCAGCGAAGACGAACTCCAGCGCTATTCCCGCCATATTCTCCTCGGCGAGATCGGCGCGACCGGCCAGGCGCGGCTCCGCGCGGCGAGCGTCCTGATCATCGGCGCCGGCGGCCTCGGCTCGCCGCTCTTGCTCTATCTCGCCGCCGCCGGGGTCGGGCGGATCGGCCTCATCGATGACGACCGGGTGGAATTGTCCAATCTCCAGCGCCAGATCGCGCACGCGACGGCGCGGATCGGCATGGCCAAGACCCGCTCGGCGGCCGAGGCGGCGCGCGATCTCAACCCGCTGGTCGCCGTCGTCGAGCATGATTTCCGCCTCACCGCCGAAAACGCTCTCGCTCTGGTCGCGGGCTACGATATCGTCTGCGACGGGTCGGATAATTTTACCACCCGCTTCCTCGTCGCCGATGCCTGCGTGCTGGCGAGGCGCACGCTGGTTTCCGCCGCCGTGCTCCGTTTCGAGGGCCAGCTCGCGGTGTTCCGCCCCGATGGCCCCTGTTACCGCTGCCTCTACCCCGAGCCGCCGCCGCCCGGGCTGGTGCCGAGTTGCAGCGAGGCCGGCGTCCTTGGCGCCGTCACCGGGGTGATGGGGACGTTGCAGGCGACCGAGGTTCTGAAGGAGATCACCGGCATCGGCGAAAGTCTCGCCGGGCGGCTTTTGCTGTGGGACGCGCTGGCGGCGCGGTTTCGCACCATTGCCCTGCGGCGGGATCCGGATTGCGCCCTTTGCGGCGCGCATCCGACCATCACCGCCCCGATCGCGGCGGAGGCGGTCTGTGTCGGTTAAGCCGCTGGGGCCGGCTGAACCGCTCGGGATTCTTCTGCTCGCGGGCACGCATGAGCGGGCGCATTACGCCTTCGTGCTCGCAACCGGCGCGGCGGCGCTCGGGCGCGCGGTGGTTCTGTTCGCGACCAATGACGGCTGCCATGCCTTGTGCGCCGATTGGTCGGGACTCGCGGACGCGGCGCGGGATGCGGGGATCCAAAGCCGGGGCGTCGCCGGGCTCGCCGAATTGCGCGCGGCGGCACGCGAGCTTGGCGTGCGGCTGATCGCCTGCGAGGCCGGGCTTGCCGCCGCCGACATCGCCCCGGCGGCGTTGCTCCACGACGTCGAGATCGCCGGGGTTGCGACGTTCTTCGCCGCGATCGGCGCCGGGCAGGTGCTGACGCTCTGAGCGCCCCAAGCCCTACTGCCCCAGGCTCTACTGAAGATGCAGAAGATGCCCGACCCCGCGGATTTCCCCAGGGGTGATCAGCGCGGCGGAGGCGACGCGCACCGAATGGAGCCGGCCCTCGATGTCGCGGCGCCAGAAATCGAGAAAGCGGTGCAAAACCGGAAAGCGCGGCGCGAGATCGAGATCCTGCCAGATGAAGCTTTGCAGGACGCCGGGATGGTCCGGCATGTGGTAGAGGATTTCGGCGGTGGTCAGGCGATAGTTCCGCAACTGGCTGGATAGATTCATGCTCGGGTCTCCGGCTGGATCTTTGGCATCCCCGCTCGCGCTCGGCACGACGCCCGGCCCGGGCGGATCGGGCGATGGTAGCCGAACGCCGCGCCGTTTCAATAAAAAATATCATGAAATCATGAACTTATCACTCACCCGCGGGGAGTGCTGCCATGCGCTTGACAGGCCAGCGCAAGTCTCCTACATCGCTGGCACTCTCCAAGGGGGAGTGCCAACACCTCCGGCTCCCGAGCGGGTGAGCCTCGCGGGTTGGCCCAAACGCAACAGAAATTTCAGGAGCGATCCGCATGAAGTTCCGTCCCCTGCACGACCGGGTCGTGGTCCGGCGGCTCAACGCCGAGGAAAAGACCGCCGGCGGCATCATCATCCCCGATACCGCCAAGGAAAAGCCGATGGAAGGCGAGATCGTCGCCGTCGGCCCCGGCGCCCGCAACGAGCGCGGCGAACTGGTGGCGCTCGATGTCAAGGCCGGCGATATCGTGCTGTTCGGCAAATGGTCGGGCACCGAGGTCAAGCTCGACGGCGAGGAGCTGCTGATCATGAAGGAGTCCGACGTGATGGGCGTGATCGAGGGCAGCACGGCCAAGAAGAAGGCCGCCTGACACATCCCGCCGCGTAACGCTCATCCCACTACGTAAGGAAACCAACGAAAATGGCTGCCAAGGACGTTCGTTTTTCGGCCGATGCCCGCACGCGCATGTTGCGCGGCGTCGATATCCTGGCCGATGCGGTCAAGGTGACGCTCGGCCCCAAGGGTCGCAACGTGATCCTCGACAAGAGCTTCGGCGCGCCGCGGATCACCAAGGACGGTGTCACCGTCGCCAAGGAGATCGAGCTTGCCGACAAGTTCGAGAACATGGGCGCGCAGATGGTGCGCGAGGTCGCGAGCAAGACCAACGACATCGCCGGTGACGGCACCACCACCGCGACGGTGCTGGCGCAAGCGATCGTGCGCGAGGGGTTGAAGGCGGTCGCCGCCGGCATGAACCCGATGGATCTGAAGCGCGGCGTCGACAAGGCGGTTGCGGTCGTCGTCGAGGAGATCAAGAAGCACTCGAAGAAGATCACCACCCCGGCGGAGACCGCCCAGGTCGGCTCGATCGCCGCCAATGGCGAGGCCGAGATCGGCAAGATGATCGCCGAGGCGATGCAGAAGGTCGGCAACGAGGGCGTGATCACGGTCGAGGAGGCCAAGGGCATCCAGACCGAACTCGACGTCGTCGAGGGCATGCAGTTCGACCGCGGCTACATGTCGCCCTATTTCATCACCAACTCGGAAAAGATGATCACCGAGCTGGATCAGCCCTATATCCTGATCCACGAGAAGAAGCTCTCCGGCCTGCAGCCGATGCTGCCGCTCCTCGAAGCGGTGGTGCAGTCCGGCCGGCCGCTCCTGATCATCGCCGAGGATGTCGAGGGCGAGGCCTTGGCGACGCTGGTCGTCAACAAGCTGCGCGGCGGCCTCAAGGTCGCGGCGGTGAAGGCGCCGGGCTTCGGCGATCGTCGCAAGGCGATGCTGGAAGACATCGCGATCCTCACCGGCGGGCAGGTGATCAGCGACGATCTCGGCATCAAGCTCGAGACCGTGACGCTCGCCATGCTCGGCAAGGCCAAGCGCGTCCTGATCGAGAAAGAGAACACGACGCTCATCGAGGGCGTGGGCAAGAAGGCGGACATCACCGGCCGCTGCAACCAGATCCGCGCCCAGATCGAGGAGACCACCTCGGATTACGACCGCGAGAAGCTGCAGGAGCGGCTGGCCAAGCTCGCCGGCGGCGTCGCGGTGATCCGCGTCGGCGGCTCGACCGAGGTCGAGGTGAAGGAGCGCAAGGACCGCGTCGATGACGCCCTCCACGCGACCCGCGCCGCGGTCGAGGAAGGCATCGTCCCCGGCGGCGGTGTCGCTCTCGCCCGCGCCTCGCTCGTGCTCGCCAAGCTCAAGGCCGAGAACGAGGATCAGCGCTTCGGCATCGACATCGTGCGCAAGGCGGTGCAGACGCCGCTCCGCCAGATCGCCGAGAACGCCGGCGAGGACGGCGCGGTGATCGCCGGCAAGGTGCTCGACAAGGACGAATACGCCTGGGGCTTCGATGCCCAGTCGGGTGAGTTCAAGGATCTGGTCAAGGCCGGCATCATCGACCCGACCAAGGTCGTGCGCTCGGCCCTGCAGGATGCCGCCTCGGTCGCCGGCCTGTTGATCACCACCGAGGCGATGGTGGCGGAGAAGCCGGAGAAGAAGGCGCAGCCGTCGATGCCGCCGGGTGGTGGCATGGGCGATATGGATTTCTGATCGAACCCCCGGCCCCGCCGCCATCGCGCGGCGTGGCCGGGATCGCGCGGACGCCCAACGGCGGACCTTCGGGTCCGCCGTTTTCGTTTCCGCCCGGGAAAGCCCCGCCGGCCCGGATTTTCCCCGGCGGCAAGCGGTTGTGATTGACAAACGCGCCGGAGTCTGCGCGAGATAAGATGCGATCGCCGTTTGGCTTCTCTTGCTGCGCTTCCGTCTCCGGGTGCCTTCAAGACGTTCAACCAGCCCGATTGCCTCGCGCCCCGCGCTGTTGCGGGGCGGCATAGACGGAGAGTGAGAGAGAGATGGCTACCGGTACTGTCAAATGGTTCAATGCCACCAAAGGCTTCGGCTTCATCGTGCCGCAGGATGGCGGCAAGGATGTTTTCGTGCATATCACTGCCGTTCAGGCGGCCGGTCTGCGCGGCCTGAACGAAGGCCAGAAGGTGACCTATGAGGTCGTGATGGAGCGCGGCAAGGCCGCGGCCACCAACCTCCGCGTCGCCTGAAGCGTCTTTCGTTCGCAGCCGAGGCTGTCGTTGTCTTGTCCTCGGAACTACGGCAATCCGGGCGCGGCGGGTCCAACCTGCCGCGCCGGGGGCTTTTTCAGAT
>JAKCCP010000325.1 GCA_021841985.1 Pseudomonadota bacterium
TCCGATCTGACCTCTCGGACGTGATGTTCGTCACCACCGCCAACAGCCTGCGCATGCCGCAGCCCCTCCTCGACCGCATGGAGATCATCCGCATCCCCGGCTACACCGAGGACGAAAAGGTCGAAATCGCGCGCCGGCACCTCATTCCCAAGCAGACCGAGGCGCATAGCCTCAAGCCCGCGGAGTGGTCGATCACCGAGGACGCGCTGCGCGAGCTTATCCGCACCTACACGCGCGAGGCGGGGGTGCGCAATCTCGAACGCGAGATCGCTTCCCTGGCGCGCAAGACGATCAAGGAAATCATCACCAAGAAGACGAAGAAGGTCACCATCACCCGCCGGAACCTCGAGAAATACGCCGGGGTGCCGCGTTTCCGCTTCGGCGAGGCGGAGGCGGAGGACATGGTGGGCGTCGTCACCGGCCTCGCCTGGACCGAGGTGGGCGGCGAGATCCTCACCATCGAGAGCGTGCTGCTGCCGGGCAAGGGCAATATCCGCCAGACCGGCAAGCTCGGTGATGTGATGCAGGAGAGTGTGCAGGCGGCGCTCAGCTATGTCCGCTCGCGCTCGATCACTTTCGGGATCAAGCCGACCCTGTTCGAAAAGCGCGATATCCACGTCCATGTGCCGGAAGGCGCGACGCCCAAGGATGGTCCCTCGGCTGGCATCGCCATGGCGACCAGCATCGTGAGCGTGCTGACCGGCATCCCCATCCGCCGCGACATCGCCATGACCGGCGAGATCACGCTGCGCGGCCGGGTGCTGCCGATCGGCGGGTTGAAGGAAAAACTGCTGGCGGCGCTCAGGGCCGGCATCACCACGGTGTTCATCCCCAAGGACAACGAGAAGGATCTCGCCGAGATCCCGGATAACGTGAAAAAGCACCTCAAGCTGGTGCCGGTGGCGCATGTCGATGAGGTGATCGCCGCCGCGCTGGTGCGCAAACCCGAGCCGATCGTCTGGGAGGAGCCGGCCGAGCCGGTGGTCCCTCCGGTGGCCGAATCGGCGGCGGCTCTGTTGCCCCATTGAGGGTCCGTGCCGGCGGTGGGACACTCGAAATACCCTACCGCCGGGCACAACCGGTGGTTTTCTAGGGATTATCGCGGGAAACCGCTTGCCTTTCGTTGACGGCAGCGGAACGGCCCCTCTACTGTCCCAACCGCTCTGCCATTCATTTCCACACACCTGTTTCGAGGGAGGCTTATGCGTGAATAAGATGGATCTGGTTGCGGCCGTGGCCGAGGAGGCCGACCTGCCCAAGACCAAGGCGAGCGAGGCGGTGGATGCCGTGTTCGCGGCGATCGAGGGGGCGCTGAAGAAGCAGGAGGAGGTGCGCCTGGTCGGCTTCGGCACGTTCGTTACCGCCAAGCGCAAGGCGACCACCGGGCATAACCCGCGCACCGGCGAGGAGATCAAGATCCCGGCCTCGAATTCGGTCCGCTTCAAGCCGGGCAAGACGCTCAAAGACGCGGTGAACTGAGAGGCTCGGAATCCCCGTGATTTCGGGTATGGTTTTGCTTTGGCGCGCCGCCGCCTGACAACCGGGCGCGCCGGCCAGCCGGGGCGGTTAGCTCAGCGGTAGAGCGTCTCGTTTACACCGAGAGGGTCGGCGGTTCGAACCCGTCACCGCCCATTCGCGAGCTTGACGAGATGGCGCGCCGGCTCTAGAGCCGCGTCCTGGATTGCGGGTGTAGCTCAGTTGGTTAGAGCGCCGGCCTGTCACGCCGGAGGTCGCGGGTTCGAGCCCCGTCACTCGCGCCATGCCTTGCCCTGCCGCGCCTTGCCCTGCCGCGGGCGAACCGCGATGTTTTTACCGCCCGCCCCATAGCTTCCGCCGGGCAATCGGGGTAATCTCCGCTGCGGTGCAAAAAGGGGTCGATTGGATGCCGCCATTATTGCTAAATTATCTGCCGATCGTGGTCTTCCTGGTGATCGCCGGGGGCATCTCGGTGGCAATGGTCGCCGGATCGATCCTGGCCGCGCCGCAGAAGCCCTATGCCGAGAAACTCTCCGCCTATGAGTGTGGCTTCGAGGCCTTCGATGAAGCCAGGCGGCGCTTTGACGTGCGCTTTTATCTCGTTGCCATTCTGTTCATCATCTTCGATCTGGAAGTGGCGTTTCTTTTTCCCTGGGCGGTCAGCCTGGCCCATCTCGGTCTGTTCGGCTTTCTCTCCATGGTCGGGTTTCTCGCGGTGCTGACGGTCGGCTTCATCTATGAGTGGCGCAAGGGCGCGCTCGATTGGGAATGATCCAGAGGGAGGGCCTCGCATGAGCGCGCATTCCGCCGAGCTGGCCTGGAACCGCGACGCCTTGGCGCCAGGGACCGAGCAGGACGCGGTGATCAAGGGCATCACCGGGGAGATCGCGGGCAAGGGCTTCGTCGTGGCGCAGCTCGACAAGCTGGTGAACTGGGCGCGCACCGGCAGCTTGTGGCCGATGACCTTTGGGCTGGCCTGCTGCGCCGTCGAGATGATCCACGCCTATATGCCGCGTTATGACCTTGATCGCTTCGGCGTCATCCCGCGCGCCAGCCCGCGCCAGAGCGATGTCATGATTGTCGCCGGCACGCTCACCAACAAGATGGCGCCGGCGCTGCGCAAGGTCTATGACCAGATGCCCGAGCCGCGCTGGGTGATCAGCATGGGCAGTTGTGCCAATGGCGGCGGCTACTACCACTATTCCTATTCGGTGGTGCGCGGCTGCGACCGCGTGGTGCCGGTCGATATCTATGTGCCGGGCTGCCCGCCGACCGCCGAAGCGCTGGTCTATGGCATTCTGCAATTGCAGAAAAAAATCCGCCGCACCGGAACCATCCTCCGTGGCTGAGGCCGCTTTGAGCGTGCCGGACGTTCTGGCGCGGGAAATCATGGCGCTGCCTGGCGTCGCCGGGGTTGCCGTCGAGAAGGGCGAGGTGGTGGCGCACGCGCAACGCGACGCGCTGATCCCGCTGATGATGACGCTGCGCGATGATCCGCGTTTCGCCTGCGAGCAGTTGATGGATCTCTGCGGCGTCGATTTTCCGGCACGGCCCGAGCGTTTCGAGGTGGTCTATAATCTGCTCTCGGTGTCGCGCAATCACCGCGTCCGGGTGATCGTCGCTACCGACGAGGCGGCGCTGGTGCCCTCGGTGAGCGCGATCTGGCCGGCGGCCACCTGGTGGGAGCGCGAGGCCTGGGATCTGTTCGGCATCCTGTTTTCCGGCCAGCCCGATCATCGTCGCATCCTCACCGATTACGGTTTTGATGGGCATCCGCTGCGCAAGGATTTCCCGCTCACCGGCTATGTCGAGGTGCGCTACGACGAGGAGCGCAAGGCGGTGGTCTATGAACCGGTCAATCTGACCCAGGAGTTTCGCTCCTTTGATTTCATCTCGCCATGGGAGGGTATCACGACCTTGCCGGGCGACGAGAAGGCGCATGCCGCGCGCGCGGGCGCGCGCAAGGGCGCGGAGGGATGAGTGGCATGAGCGAGGCGCGGGCCCAGAAGATCGTCGAGATCGACAGCCACGCGATCAATTTCGGCCCGCAGCACCCGGCGGCGCATGGCGTGCTGCGTCTGGTGCTGGAGATGGATGGCGAGGTGATCGAGCGCGCCGATCCGCATATCGGTTTGTTGCATCGTGGCACCGAGAAGCTGATCGAATACAAAACCTATATGCAGGCGGTGCCGTATTTCGACCGTCTCGACTACGTCTCGCCGATGTGCGAGGAGCAGGCTTTTGCCCTTGCGGTCGAAAAACTGCTCGGCATCGAGGCGCCGGAACGCGGCAAGTGGATCCGCACGCTGTTCGCGGAGATTACGCGGATTCTCAATCACTTGCTCAATCTGACCACCTATGCCCTCGATGTCGGGGCGATCACGCCCTCGCTCTGGGGGTTTGAGGAGCGCGAGAAGCTGCTGGAGTTCCACGAGGCGGCCTCGGGCGCGCGGCTGCATGCCAACTACTATCGCCCGGGTGGTGTGGCCAAGGATCTGCCGGTCGGGTTGGAAGAGAAAATCGCGGCCTGGGCCGAGAGTTTTCCGAAATTCATCGATGATCTCGAAACCTTGCTCACGGAAAACCGTATCTGGAGGCAGCGTCTCGTCGATATCGGCACAATCTCGGCGGAAGATGCGCTGGCCTGGGGATTTTCCGGGCCGTGTCTGCGCGCCAGCGGGGTGGCGTGGGATCTGCGCCGGTCGCAGCCTTATGACATGTATGACCGTGTGCAGTTCGATGTCCCCGTCGGGCACAATGGCGATTGCTATGACCGCTATCTCGTGCGCGTCGCCGAGATGCGCGAGAGCGTGAAAATCGTCAAGCAGTGCCTGGCACAAATGAAACCCGGCCCGGTGAAGGTGCAGGACCACAAATTCACCCCGCCACCGCGCGCCGAGATGAAGCGCTCGATGGAGGCGCTGATCCATCACTTCAAGCTCTACACCGAGGGCTACCATGTGCCGGCGGGGGCGACCTATACCGTGGTCGAAAGCCCGAAGGGAGAGTTCGGCGTCTATCTTGTCGCCGATGGCACGAACAAACCCTATCGCTGCAAAATCCGCGCGACAGGGTTTGCGCATTTACAGGCAATCGACATGATGGCGAGGCGTCACATGCTGGCGGATGCCGTGGCGATTATCGGTTCGCTCGACGTGGTGTTCGGCGAGATCGATCGGTAGGTGATGATGTCCGGGAACCAGAGAGAGATCCAAGCGGTGCATGGCGAGCCCGCGAGTTTCGCCTTCGATGCTGAAAGCGAGGCGGCGATTGCCATCATTCTGAAAAAATATCCCACCGGGCGACAGGCGAGCGCGGTGCTGGCGCTGCTCGATCTGGCGCAGCGGCAGATGAAGCGCGCTACCGGAAGCGCTTGGCTGCCGCGCCTTGCAATGGACACGGTCGCCGCGCGGCTCGGAATGCCCCCCATTCGCGTCTATGAGGTTGCGACTTTCTATTTCATGTTCAACACCAAGCCGGTGGGTAAATGGCATTTGCAGGTCTGCACCACTACGCCCTGCTGGCTGCGCGGCTCCGATGATGTAGTAGCGACCTGTAAACGGGCCACCGGGATCGAACATTTCGGCGAGACCAGCGCTGATGGTTTGTTCACCATGACCGAGGTCGAGTGCCTCGGTGCCTGTGTGAACGCGCCGATCCTGCAAGTGAACGATGATTTCTACGAAGACATGGACGCGGCCAGCACCGAGCGGCTGCTGGCGGCGCTGAGGCACGATACGCCGCCGCCGCCGGGCTCGATGACAGGGCGGCAGGCTTCGGCGCCGGAGGGCGGGCCGACGACGCTCACAACGCTTGCGCAGCCAAGTGCCGGAGAGTGATGCGATGCTCGGCGACAAGGACCGCATCTTCACCAACCTCTACGGTCTGCAGGACTGGCGGCTGAAAGGCGCGCGGGCGCGCGGCGATTGGGACAATACGGCGGCGATCCTGGCGCGCGGGCGCGACGCGATCGTTGAGGAGATCAAGGCATCGGGTCTGCGCGGTCGTGGTGGCGCCGGTTTTCCCACCGGCATGAAATGGTCGTTCATGCCCAAGCAACCCGACGTCCGCCCCTCTTATCTTGTCGTCAACGCCGATGAAAGCGAGCCTGGCACCTGCAAGGATCGCGACATCATCCGCCACGATCCCCATAAACTGATCGAGGGCTGCCTGGTCGCCTCGTTCGCGATGGGGGCGCATGCTTGCTACATCTATATCCGGGGTGAATTCTACAACGAGGCGCGTCATCTCCAGGCGGCGATCGACGAGGCCTATGAGGCGGGGCTGATCGGCAAGAAGGCCTGTGGTTCGGATTGGGATTTCGATCTCTATCTGCATCGCGGCGCGGGTGCCTATATTTGTGGGGAAGAGACGGCGTTGCTTGAAAGCCTCGAAGGCAAAAAAGGCATGCCGCGGCTCAAGCCACCCTTTCCCGCCGCCGTCGGCCTCTATGGTTGCCCAACCACGGTGAACAATGTCGAGAGCATCGCGGTCACGCCGACGATCATGCGCCGGGGGGCGGCGTGGTTTTCCGCACTCGGGCGGCCGAAAAACACCGGCACCAAGCTGTTCTGCATCTCTGGCCACGTCAACAAGCCGTGCAATGTCGAGGAAGAACTGGGTATTCCGTTGCGTGAATTGATCGATCGCTATGCCGGTGGCGTGCGCGGGGGTTGGGATAATCTGCTCGCTGTCATTCCCGGCGGTTCCAGCGTGCCGGTGCTGCCCAAGGAAATTTGTGATACCGTATTGATGGATTTCGACAGTCTGCGCGATGTCAAAAGCGGGCTCGGCACGGCCGCGGTCATCGTCATGGACAAATCGACCGATATCATCAAGGCCATCGCGCGGCTCTCGCGTTTTTACAAGCACGAGAGCTGCGGCCAATGCACGCCCTGCCGCGAGGGCACGGGCTGGATGATGCGGGTGATGGACCGCCTCGTCGAGGGCCGTGCCGAGAGCGCGGAGATTGACATTCTCGAGGAGGTGACGCGACATGTGGAGGGGCACACGATCTGTGCGCTGGGCGATGCCGCCGCCTGGCCGATCCAGGGTCTGATCCGGCATTTCCGCCCCGAGATCGAGGCGCGCATCGCCGCGTTCCAGGCGCGCGGCCTCAAGCTGGCGGCGGAGTAGACGGATGGCCAAGGTGACGGTGGATGGCATCGAGGTCGAAGTGCCGAACGGCGCCTCGGTGCTGCAGGCGGCGGAACTCGCAGGCCGCGAGATCCCGCGTTTTTGCTATCACGATCGGCTGTCGGTGGCCGGCAATTGCCGGATGTGTCTGGTGGAAGTGGAGAAATCACCGAAGCCTGTGGCTTCCTGCGCTTTTCCCGTGGCCGACGGGATGGTGGTCAAGACCGACAGCCCGATGGTGCGCCAGGCGCGGCGTGGCGTCATGGAATTCCTCCTGATCAATCACCCGCTCGACTGTCCGATCTGCGATCAGGGCGGCGAATGCGATTTGCAGGATCAGTCCATGGCCTATGGCACGGACCATTCCCGCTACCGCGAGGCGAAGCGCGCCGTGCGCGACAAGAATCTCGGCCCGCTCGTCAAGACGGTGATGACGCGCTGTATCCAGTGCACGCGCTGTGTGCGCTTCGCCGCCGAGATCGCCGGTGTGCCGGAGTTGGGGGCCACCGCGCGCGGCGAGAACATGGAAATCGGCACCTATGTCGAGCGGGCGCTGAGTTCCGAATTGTCAGGCAATCTCATTGATATCTGCCCGGTAGGCGCGCTGACCTCAAAACCCTATGCCTTTGTGGCACGCTCATGGGAATTGAAGAAAACCGACGCGATCGACGTTTTTGATGCCGTCGGCTGCAATATCCGTATCGATTCACGCGGGCCGGAGGTGCTGCGCATCCTGCCGCGGCTCAACGAGGACGTGAACGAGGAGTGGCTTGCCGACAAGTCGCGTTTTGCCGTCGATGGTCTCAAACGGCGTCGCCTTGATCGGCCCTGGGTGCGGCGTGGTGGCAGACTCGAGCCGGCGAGCTGGGATCAGGCCTTCGACGCGATCGCCGCGCGTTTGCATGGTCTCGATGGCGCGCGCATCGGGGCTATTGCCGGCGACCTCTGCGATGCCGAAAGCATGCTGGCGCTCAAGGATCTCATGGCCGCACTCGGTTCGGCCAATCTCGATGCCCGCCAGGACGGCGCGCCGCTCGACGCGACGCGGCGGGAGTTTTACCTGTTCAACACCACGATCGCCGGCATCGAGGAGGCCGACGCCATTCTCATCGTAGGCGCCAATCCGCGCCGCGAGGCCCCGGTTCTCAACGCGCGCATCCGCAAGCGCTGGCTGGCGGCGGGCGTCTCCGTCGCGGCGATCGGCGCGCCCGCCGATCTGACCTATCCGGTGCGGTGGCTGGGCGCGGGGCCGGACGTGCTGGCGGCGCTGCGTGCCGGGAGCGAGGGGTTTGCCGCCACCTTGCGCGCGGCGAAGAAGCCGATGGTTATCCTCGGCGAGGGCGCGTTGCGGCGCGCCGATGGCGCGGCGATATTGGCGGCGGCCTGGATGCTCGCGGCCGAGATCGGCGCGCTGAGCGCGGATTGGCATGGTTTCAACGTCCTGCACAACGCGGCCGCCCGCGTCGGCGCGCTTGATCTCGGCTTTCTGCCAGGGCCGGGCGGCAAGGATGTCGCTGCGATGCTGGAAGGCGGGGTCGATCTGCTCTGGCTGCTCGGCGCCGACGAGATCGATGGCGCGCGGATCGGCGCTCAGACCTTCGTCGTCTATCAGGGGCATCATGGCGATTGCGGCGCGGCGCGCGCCGATGTCATTCTCCCCGGCGCCGCCTATACCGAGAAGAACGGCACCTACGTCAACACCGAGGGGCGCGTGCAGCGCGGGGAATTCGCGGTTTTTCCGCCCGGCGAAGCGCGCGAGGACTGGCGCATCCTGCGCGCCTTCAGCGCCCGCGTCGGACATCCCTTGCCCTATGACGATCTCGATGCGCTGCGGCGGCGGATGGCCGAGGTCAACGCGGTTTTTGCCCGTATCGATGATTTACCACGCCGCGGCGCCGTCGATTTAAGCCCGCCGGCGGGCGATCCGGCGGCGCTGCTGTCCACACCTTTCGCGCCGGCGGTGGTGAATTACTACCAGACCGATCCGATCAGCCGGGCGAGCCCGACCATGGCTTCTTGCACCGCGACCTTTCATCAACCCCTGGCGCAGGCGGCGGAGTAGGCGCCATGAGCGAGTTTTTTGCGACACCGCTCGGTCTCGTTGTGTTGATGGTGTTGGAGACGCTGGCCATTCTGGTGCCGCTGCTGCTTGGCGTCGCCTATGCAACCTACGCCGAGCGCAAGATCCTAGCGGCGATCCAGCTCCGCAAGGGGCCGAATGTGGTGGGCTGGTGGGGGCTGCTGCAGGCTTTTGCCGATGCCGGCAAGATGCTGATGAAGGAGACCATCATCCCGACCGGCGCGAACCGGGTGCTGTTTTTGCTCGCGCCGATGATCACTTTTGTCCTGGCCATGATCGCCTGGGCGGTGATTCCGGTGAACGATGGCTGGGCGGTCGCCAAGATTAATGTCGGTATCCTCTATCTCTTCGCGATCAGCTCGCTCGGCGTCTATGGCATCATCATCGCTGGCTGGGCAAGCAATTCGAAATACGCGTTTCTCGGCGCGATGCGTTCGGCGGCGCAGATGGTGAGCTACGAGGTCTCGATCGGCTTCGTCATGGTCTCGGTGCTGCTTTGTGTGGGCAGCCTCAACCTCAATGACATCGTGCTGGCGCAACGCCATATCTGGTTTTTCATACCGCTGTTCCCGATGTTCGTGGTGTTCTTCATATCAGGCCTCGCCGAGACCAATCGTTCGCCCTTTGATCTGCCGGAGGGCGAAAGCGAGATCGTTGCCGGGTTTTTCGTCGAATACAGCGCCATGGCCTTCGCGCTGTTTTTCTTGGGCGAATACGCCAACATGTTCCTGATGAGCGCCATGACTTCGATCCTTTTTCTCGGCGGCTGGCTGGCGCCGTTCGGGATCGCGCCGTTCACTTGGCTGCCTGGCCCGATCTGGTTCATCCTTAAAATACTCCTCTGCATGTTTGTCTTCATCTGGGTGCGCGGCACGTTTCCACGCTACCGCTACGACCAGTTGATGCGGCTCGGGTGGAAGGTGTTCCTGCCGCTCTCGCTGTTCTGGCTGGTGCTCACCGCAGGCGTGCTGATGGCGACCGGCTGGCTGCCGGGGGGAGCCGCTTGATGGCCGAGAGAAGCGCGCCTATGCGCTCTGCCGAGAAGGAGCGTTGAGCGAGATGGCATTTCTGGACCGCACCGCGCGCAGCCTGTTGCTCGGCGAGTTGCTGATCGGGCTCGGCCTCACCTTGCGCTACTTCTTCAAGCCCAAGGCAACGATCAACTATCCTTTCGAGAAAAACCCGATCAGCCCGCGCTTCAAGGGCGAGCACGCGCTCCGCCGCTATCCCAATGGTGAGGAGCGCTGTATCGCGTGCAAGCTCTGCGAGGCGATCTGTCCGGCGCAAGCGATTACCATCGAGGCCGAGCCGCGCGCCGATGGCTCGCGCCGCACCACGCGCTACGACATCGACATGACCAAATGCATCTATTGCGGCCTCTGCGAGGAGGCTTGCCCGGTGGATGCGATCGTTGAGGGGCCGAATTTCGAATTCGCCACCGAGACGCGCGAGGAACTAATGTACAACAAGGACCGGCTATTGGCGAATGGCGACCGCTGGGAAAGCGAGATCGCCAAGCGGCTCGAACTCGATGCGCCGTATCGCTGAGCCGCTGCTGGGCACCGGGCAGAGGGCCAGAGCCACATGATCATGATGATCGCCTTCTATATCTTCGCGGCCATCCTGCTCGGCTCGGCGGCACTGGTGGTGAGCGCGCGCAACCCGGTGCATTCCGTGCTGTTCCTGATACTCGCGTTTTTCAACGCGGCGGGTCTGTTCCTGCTCGCCGGGGCCGAGTTCCTGGCGATGATCCTGGTCATCGTCTATGTCGGGGCAGTGGCCGTTCTGTTCTTGTTCGTGGTGATGATGCTCGATGTCAATTTCGCGCAGCTCCGCGAGGGCTTCCAGCGCTACGCCCCGATCGGCGCGACGGTCGGGCTGGTGCTGTTCGCCGAACTCGCGATGGTGCTGGGGGGCTGGCGTGTCGCCCCCGGCATCACCGCGCTTCGCGCCGCCCCGATGCCGGCGGGAATGCAGAACACCGCGGCACTCGGCGATCTTCTTTATACCCACAACATCCTCTTGTTCCAGCTTGCCGGGCTGGTGTTGCTGGTGGCGATGATCGGGGCGATCGTGCTGACGCATCGCGATCGTCGCACGTCGCGCCGTCAGGTGATCGCGCGCCAGATGGCGCGTAGCGTCGCCGAGACGCTGGAGCTGGTTGCCGCGCCGCTCGGCGCCGGCGTTGCGCCGGGTGAATTCCGTCGCCCGAAGCCCCTCGAGGAAGCCGCGGCGCCGCATCCCGTTGCGCCGCATCAGGGGGAGGGGCACTGACATGGCGATGATTGGGTTGGGTCACTATCTCGTGGTGTCCGCGATCCTCCTGGTGCTCGGGGTGTTCGGGATTTTTCTCAATCGCAAAAACGTTATCGTTATCCTGATGTCGGTCGAGCTCATCTTGCTTGCGGTCAATCTCAACCTCGTCGCGTTTTCCGCGGCCCTCGGCGATCTCGTCGGCCAGGTCTTTGCCATGTTCGTCCTTACCGTGGCGGCGGCGGAGGCGGCGATCGGGCTCGCGATCGTCGTCGTCTATTTCCGCAACCGCGGCTCGATCGAGGTCGAGGACGTCAATCTGATGAAGGGTTGAGGATGATCTACGCCGTTGCTGTTCTCGTCCCCCTATTCGGCTCGGCGGTTGCCGGTCTGCTCGGCCGCGCCATCGGCGATCGCGCCGCCCAGGCGGTAACCATTCTCTGCATGATCGTGGCCACGATTTGCGGCGAAACGGCGTTTATCCAACTCGTCTGGGGAGGCGCGCCGACCGGCGCAGTGCGACTTGCCGAATGGGTCTCGGCGGGATCGTTCCATGTCGATTGGGCGCTGCGCTATGACACGCTCTCGGCGGTGATGGTGGCGATGGTCACCTTCGTTGCGACTCTCATCCACATCTACAGCATTGGCTACATGGGCCACGAGCATAAGCCGGTAGCCCGCTTCTTCAGCTATCTCTCGCTCTTCAGCTTTGCGATGCTGATGCTGGTGACGGCGAATAATCTGTTGCAATTGTTTTTCGGCTGGGAGGGGGTAGGCCTCATGAGCTACCTCCTCATCGGCTATTGGTATGAAAGGCCGAGCGCCTGCGCCGCCGCCATCAAGGCTTTCGTGGTTAACCGCATCGGCGATTTGTTCTTCGCGGTCGGCATCGCTCTGGTGTTTTTTCTTTTCGGCTCGGTTTCCTTCAGCACCATCTTCGCTGCCGTGCCCCAGCATCTCAATGATACCTACGCGCTGTTCGGGACGAATTATCGCGCGCTCGAGGTGATCTGTATTCTGCTGTTCATTGGCGCGATGGGCAAATCGGCGCAGATCGGGCTGCATGTCTGGCTGCCTGACGCGATGGAGGGGCCGACGCCGGTTTCGGCGCTCATTCATGCCGCGACCATGGTTACCGCCGGCGTGTTCCTCATGGCGCGCATCTCGCCGATCCTCGAACATGCACCGGTGGCACTGGGGGTTATAACGGTGATCGGCGCCAGCACCGCGCTGTTCGCCGCGACCATCGGCTGCGTGCAGAACGACATCAAGCGGGTGATCGCCTATTCCACCTGCTCGCAGCTCGGCTATATGTTCATCGCCGCCGGTGTCGGCGCCTATCAGGTCTCGATTTTTCATCTCATCACACATGCTTTTTTCAAGGCGCTGCTGTTCCTGAGCGCGGGCTCGGTGATCCACGCGATGTCGGACGAGCAGGATATGCGACGCATGGGGGGTCTGTGGAAAAAAATCCCGCTCACCTACACCATGATGTGGGCGGGCAGCCTGGCGCTCGCCGGTATTTTCCCTTTTGCCGGTTATTACTCCAAGGATGCAATCCTCGAGGCGGCTTTCGCTGACGGCAGCCCGGTTGCGATCTATGGCTTCGTCTGCGGCGTGCTCGCGGCCTTTCTCACGGCGTTCTATTCCTGGCGGCTGCTGCTGATGACCTTCCACGGTCGCTCGCGTGCTGATCACCATGTGCTCGAGCATGTACATGAAAGCCCGCTGGTCATGACCGGGCCGCTGATCGTGCTGGCGGTCGGTGCCTTGATCGCGGGCTTCTCGCTGCGCGGGCTTTTCATCGGCGCCGATTGGCATGCCTTCTGGCGCAACAGCGTCGGCGTTGCCCCGGGCAATCATATTCTCGCGCGCATGGAGGAGATCCCCGCCTGGGCGGCGCTCGCGCCAAGCGTGCTCGCGCTGCTTGGCATCGCGCTGGCTTACATCATGTATGTCGCGGTGCCAACGCTGCCGGCTGGGATTGCCGCGCGTTTCGCGCCGATCTACCGTTTTCTGCTCAACAAATGGTATTTCGACGAACTTTATGACGCGGTTCTGGTGCGCCCGTTCTTCGCGTTGGCGCGGCTGCTGTGGCAGGTTGGCGATGTCACGATCATCGATGGGGTACCCAACAGCATCGCCCACATTGCCGAGGATTCCGCCGAGCAGGCGGTCAAGCTACAGACCGGCTCGATCGCCGTCTATGCCTTCTCGATGCTGATTGGCGTGGTGTTGCTGATTACCATTTTCCTGATTTTCCGGTGAAATGATGAACCAGGCCGGTTTCCCGCTGCTCTCGCTGATTACCTGGCTGCCGCTGCTCGGCGGCGCCGTCATCCTCTCGGTGCGCGGCGATGAGGCGACGGTTGCCACCAACGCCCGCTGGACAGCGCTTTGGACCAGCCTCATCGTCTTCGCGCTCAGCCTTTTGCTCTGGGGTGAATTCGATTCTTCCGAGGCCGGATTCCAGTTTGTCGAGCACCTCACATGGCTGCCGCAATTCGGCGTGAGCTATCGCATGGGGGTCGATGGCATCAGTGTGCTGTTTGTGCTGCTTTCCACCGCGCTGACGCCGATCTGCGTGCTGGCAAGCTGGGAGTCGATAAAGAAAAACGTGCGAGAATACATGCTCGCCTTCCTTATCCTCGAGACCATGATGGTGGGCACATTCTGCGCGCTCGACTTCGTTGTTTTCTATATGTTCTTCGAAGGCGTGCTGATCCCGATGTATCTCATCATCGGCATCTGGGGCGGGCCGCGGCGGGTCTACTCGGCGCTCAAATTCTTCCTCTACACGCTTGCGGGTTCGGTGCTGATGCTGCTCGCCCTGCTCGCCATCTGGTACTTCGCCGGCACCACGGATATTACCGTGCTGCTGCATACCCAATTCCCGACCAACATGCAGTACTGGCTGTTCCTCGCCTTCCTTGCATCGTTCTCCGTGAAAGTGCCGATGTGGCCGGTTCATACTTGGCTGCCCGATGCCCATGTCGAAGCGCCGACCGCGGGCTCGGTTATTCTTGCTGGCGTGCTGCTCAAGATGGGGGCCTACGGGTTCTTGCGCTTTTCGGTGCCGATGCTACCGCAAGCCTCGACCTATTTCGCGCCGCTGATTTTTGCGCTCTCGGTGATCGCGGTGATCTACACCTCGCTGGTGGCCTTGGCGCAGACCGATATGAAGAAGCTGATCGCCTATTCCTCGGTCGCGCATATGGCGATCGTGACCATCGGCATCTTTACCTTCAACGCCCAGGGGATCGACGGCGCGTTGTTCCAGATGCTCTCGCATGGCATCGTCGCGAGCGCGCTCTTTCTTTGCGTTGGCGTGATCTATGACCGGATGCACACGCGTGAGATCGCGCGTTATGGCGGCCTCGTCGAGCGCATGCCGGCCTACGCCGCGACCTTCATGCTGTTCACCTTGGCGAGCATGGGCCTGCCAGGAACTTCCGGGTTTATTGGCGAGGTGCTGGTGATCTTTGGCTCCCTCAAGATTAATTTCTGGCTCTCGCTACTCGGCGGCAGTGGCATGATCCTGGGCTGCGCCTATATGCTCTATCTTTACCGGCGGGTGATTTTCGGCCGGCTTACCCGCGCCGATCTGCAAGCCATTCTCGATCTTTCGCCGCGCGAGGTCGCGGTCTTTGCGCCGCTCGTGCTGCTCACCCTATGGATGGGGGTTTATCCCGCGAGCTTCACGCATTTCTTCGAGACCTCAGTGAACGCCATGGTAAGCCAGCATCAGGCGGCGCTCACGGGCGGCGCGACCCGCCTTGCCGCGCGCCTGCCGGACCAGAAGGTGCTGCCATGAACGGGTCTCTCGCCACCCCCGAAATCGTGCTGGCTCTTTGCGGCATGGGGATATTGTTATTCGGCGTTTTGCGCCGCGGCGATGGGGGCTTGATCTGCAGCATGCTGACGATCGGCGCGCTGTTGCTCGCCGCCGTTCTGGTCGCCGGCGGTGCGTTCGGTCTGGCCTTTGAGGGGCAGTTTCTCGTCGACCCGATGAGCGTGTTCAGCAAGTTCCTGATCCTTGCCGCGGCCATCCTCGGGGTGGTGCTCTCGCTCGACTACAATGCGCGCGAGGGGATCGGGCGCTTCGAATTCCCGGTGCTGATGCTGTTCGCAACCCTCGGCATGATGGTCATGGTCTCGGCCGGGAACATGATGAGCCTCTATCTCGGGATCGAATTGCAGTCGCTTTCCATCTACGTGCTCGCCGCTTTCGCCCGCGATGATGTGCGCTCGGCCGAAGCCGGCCTGAAGTATTTTGTCCTTGGCGCGCTCGCCTCGGGGCTGCTGCTCTACGGCATCACGCTGGTCTATGGTTTTTCGGGGAGCATGGATTTTGCTGCCATCCGCCAAGCGCTCAGCGATCCGACGCGGGTTTCCGAAGGGCTGATCGTCGGCGTGGTGTTCGTCATCGCGGGCTTCGCCTTCAAGGTCGCGGCAGTGCCGTTCCATATGTGGACACCCGATGTCTATGAGGGCGCGCCGAGCCCGGTCACGGCATTTCTCGGCACCGCGCCGAAGGTCGCGGCGATGGTGCTGTTTCTTCGCGTGATGGTGGGGCCGTTCGGTCATGTGCTGATGCAATGGCAGGCGCTGATCGAGATTGTTTCGGTCGCCTCGATGCTCCTCGGTGCCCTCGCCGCCATCGGCCAGAGCAATATCAAGCGGCTCATGGCCTATTCCTCGATCGGCCATATGGGCTATGTGCTAATCGGGCTCGCCTGCGGCAACGCCGCCGGTCTGCGTGGCGCGCTGGTTTATCTCGTTGTCTATGTCTTCATGTTTCTGGGCACGTTTGCCGTTATCCTGGCGATGCGCCGGCGTGGCCAGGCGGTCGAGACGATCGCCGATCTCGCCGGGCTCGGGCGCAACGATCCGGCGCTGGCGATGGCGATGGCGGTGTTCATGTTCAGCATGGCGGGCATTCCGCCGCTTTCGGGCTTTTTCGGCAAACTCTACGTGTTTCTCGCCGCCGTTCAGAGCGGGTTGTGGACGCTGGCGATCATCGGCGTGCTGACCAGCGTGGTTGGCGCCTTCTATTATCTCCGCATCGTCAAGGTGATGTATTTCGATGCGGCGCGCGAGGCGTTTGATCGGCGCCCAGCGTCGCTCTCGGTGGTCGCGGCGGCAACCGGCCTCTTCACCACCTTCTTTTTCATCGCCCCCGCTCCGGTGCTCGATGCCGCGCAGGCGGCGGCGCGCGTGTTGTTCGGGTGAGCGCCCCCGCCCCCGGCGCGGGCGGGATGTGGCGGATCGAGCGCTATGAGAGCCTGCCCTCGACTTCCGATCTTTGTATCGCGCGGGCGCATGCCGGAGAGGCGGCGGGGCTGGTGGTGCTTGCCGGCCGCCAGAGTGGTGGGCGCGGCCGGGCCGGGCGGGTTTGGCTGTCGCCGCCGGGGAATCTCGCGCTGTCGCTGCTGTTGCGCCCGGAGACGCCGCTCGCCGAAGCCGGGCAATGGGCGCTGGTGGCCGGGGTGACGCTGATCGAGGCGCTGCTGGCGGTATTGCCGCGGGCGGCGGGGCGGCTGGCGCTGAAATGGCCGAACGACGTGATGCTGGAGGGGGACAAACTCGCCGGTATCCTGATCGATAGCGCGGCCGGCGCGGCGGGTCGCATGGCATGGCTGGTGCTGGGCTTCGGCGCCAATCTGGCCACGGCGCCGGAGCTGGCCGAACGCCCTACCGCCGCTCTCGCCGGTCTCGCGCCCCCGCCGAGCCCCGAGACGCTGGCCGCGGCCCTGCTGGAGCGGCTCGACGCCTGGCGGGCGGTATGGCGAGAGCGCGGCTTTGATCCGCTTCGCGAGACTTGGCTGCGTCACGCCCATCCCCTCGGCACGGCGCTCTCGCTCATCCAGGGGGCGCGCCCAGTCACCGGGCGCTTCGCCGGGCTGAGCCCCACGGGTGCCTTGCTGCTGGACACCGGGGACGGCATAGAGGGTTTTTCAACGGGGGATGTCATGCTGGGAACGGCGTCGCGATCGGCGCCCCAGGTGGTGTCAAAATAGGGATCGGCGGTCATGCTGCTGGTGGTCGATGCCGGCAATACCAATGTGGTTTTCGCGGTGCATGATGGCCTGGGCTGGCGCGGCACCTGGCGGATCGCGACCGAGGCGCAGCGCACCTCGGACGAATACGCGGTTTGGCTGCTCGCGCTTTTCGCTCATGCCGGGCTGAAGCCGGCCGAGGTCGATGGCGCGGCGATCGGCACGGTGGTGCCGGCGGCACTCTATCATCTGCGCCGTCTGTGCCGGGACTGGTTCTCGGTCGAGCCGCTGATCGCGCGGGCCCATCTCGACTGGGGGTTCGAGATCCGCGTCGATCAACCCGAGGAGGTCGGCGCCGATCGGCTGGTGAACGCTTTGGCCGCGCATCAGCGCTATGGCGGACCGTTGGTGGTGATCGATTTCGGCACCGCGACGACCTTTGATGTCGTCGAACGGGGCGGCGCCTACAGGGGTGGCGTGATCGCGCCGGGGATCAATCTCTCGCTTGAGGCGCTGCACCAGGCGGCGGCGCGGCTGCCGCGCATCGGCATTGGCCGGCCGCAATCGGTGATCGGCCACGGCACGGTCTCGGCCATGCAATCGGGGATGTATTGGGGCTATATCGGGCTGATCGAGGGGCTGGTCGCGCGCATCCAGGGCGAGGTTGGCGAGGCGCTGAAAGTGGTGGCGACCGGCGGTCTCGCGCCGCTCTTCGCCGAAGGCACCCCGGTGATCGAGCGTATCGACCCCGATCTGACCCTCGAGGGCCTGCGGCTGCTGGCGCAACGCAATCCGGCGCCCACATTGTCGCGTGAGAGGGCTCGCCTCGGCGACATTGAATAGAGCAGATAACGAAAGGGCGTAATGGACACGGCAGGCGATGATTTCGCCTTCCTGCCTTTGGGCGGGACGGGCGAGATCGGCATGAATTTCAATCTCTATCGCTGTCAGGGACGCTGGCTGGCCGTCGATTGCGGCATCGGCTTTGCCGGCCCGGCGCTGCCCGAGGCGGAAATCCTGGTGCCCGATCCCGGTTTCATCGCGGCGCGACGCTCCGCCCTGCTCGGCCTCATCCTCACACATGCGCATGAGGACCATATCGGCGCGGTCGCCCATCTCTGGCCCACCCTCCGCTGCCCGATCTATGCAACGTCCTTCGCCGCTGCGATGCTGCGCCGCAAACTCGCCGAGGCGCAGTTACTGCAGGAGGTCAAGCTGCATGTCGTCCCGCCTGGCGGGCGGATCGATCTGCCGCCGTTCGCGGTCCAGATGCTGCGGGTCGCCCATTCGATTCCCGAGGCGCAGGCCTTGGCGATCGAGACCCCGCTCGGCCGGGTGCTGCATACCGGCGACTGGAAACTCGATCCCGAGCCGCTGGTGGGCCCCCCGACCGACGAGGCCGCCTTCGCCGCTTTCGGCGATCGCGGCGTGCTTGCGATGATCTGCGATTCCACCAATGCCATGGTCGAGGGCCATTCGGGCTCGGAGGCCGAGGTGCGGCGCAATCTCGCCGCTCTCATTCGTGGCCTCAAGGGGCGCGTCGCGGTGACGTGTTTCGCCTCCAACGTGGCGCGCGTGGAAAGCATCGCGCTTGCGGCGCAAGCGGCGGGGCGCAGCATCGCCCTGGTTGGGCGGGCGCTCCGCAATCTCGACGCCGCGGCGCGCGGCACCGGCTATCTTGCCGATATCCCGGCCTTCGTCGCCGAGGAAGATGCGGGCTCGATCCCGGATGATCATCTCCTGATCCTGATTACCGGCAGCCAGGGCGAGGCGCGCTCGGCACTGGCGCGGGTCGCCGCCGATACGCATCCCGAGATCGCCCTCGGGGAGGGCGACACGGTGCTGTTTTCCAGCCGGATGATCCCGGGCAATGAGCGGGCGATCGGCATCGTGCAGGACAATCTGGTGCGCCGGGGCGTACAGGTGATGACCGAGGCCGACCACATGGTGCATGTCTCTGGCCATCCGGCGCGTGATGAGTTGCGGCGCCTTTATCGGCTGGTGCGGCCACGTTTCGCGGTGCCGGTGCATGGCGAATGGCGCCATCTCGCGGCCCATGCCGAATTGGCCGCCGCGCTTGGCGTGCGGCCGATCCTGATCGAGGATGGCGACATCCTGAACCTCGCGCCGGGCACGCCCGAGGTGGTGGACAGCGCCCCGGTCGGCCGTCTCGCGGTCGATGGCAAGCGGCTGGTGCCGCTGACCGGGGGCGTGATGGCGGCGCGGCGGCGGATGTTGCGGGAAGGGGTTGCGGTCGCGAGTTTTGCCGTCGATGCCGCCGGGCGGCTTCGCGGCCGGCCTCGGCTCAGCGCGCCGGGCCTGTTCGACCCCGAAGACCCGGAAGCGATGGTGGTTGCCGAGGAATTCGCGACGACGCTGGCCGATCTTCCCGAAGCCTTGCGGCGTGACGAGACGGCTTTGGCGGATGCAGCGCGGGCGGCATTGCGGCGGGTGCTGTCGCGGCGCCTGCATAAACGGCCGATCGTTGATATCCATTTGCTGCGGGTCTAGCGATGGGATGGTTCACCGACCTCGTTCTCTATGTGCTGATCTGGTGGGTGCTACTGTTCGCGGTATTGCCGTTCGGGGTGCGGCCAGAAGCCGATCCCGATCCCCGGAGCGGCTGGCGTGGCGCGCCGGCACAGCCTTATTTGGGCCGCAAAATTCTGGCGACGACGCTGATCGCGACGTTGGTCTGGGGCGGCTGCATGGCGGTGATTGAAAGCAGCTGGCTAAGTTTCCGCCATGGTATTTTGGCGGCGCCCGATAACGCGGCAGATGTTGATAAAAAATCAGGCAATAGATAAAATCTATGGCCGCGTTTGGCCGGATTGCATTAAAAACGTGTAAATAACACGAATTGTTATGGACAACGGCGACATGTTCGCCGATCCTCACGGCGAGGACGAGGTTTACCCCTCATCCTGCCGTGTGACTGGCGTTTCCTCCCCAAACTTGGCTCGCGGCTAACGCTGCGAGCCTCCTTTGTTTTTTACTTGCGTGTGACCCTTTCGTCACGTGTTTTCAGCGCCGAAATCACGATTTCACGAATTTTTATGCAAGAGCCATATTGTGCAGCGCAATAAAATTGCTGCATTGCAATATCAAGGGCGCTCTGGTCGCACTAATGCGGTCAGATCGGCGGCGAGCTGGGCGATGGCTGGGTGCCAGTTGCCGGGGGTTTCCTGGCGGTAGAGGCGCAAGCTGGGATACCAGGGGCTGTCGGTACGGGCGGTGAGCCAGCGCCAGCAGCCAT
>JAKCCP010000186.1 GCA_021841985.1 Pseudomonadota bacterium
GCGCGGCGAGGGAGGCGTGCTGGCGATGATTTGCGATTCGACCAACGCGATGGTCGAAGGGCATTCCGGCTCGGAGGCCGATGTGCGGCGCAATCTCGCGGCGCTCATCCGCGGCATGACGGGGCGGATCGCGGTGACCTGTTTCGCCTCCAACGTCGCGCGCGTAGAAAGCGTCGCGCTGGCGGCGCGGGCGGCGGGGAGGAGCGTCGCGCTGGTCGGCCGTTCGCTCCGCAATCTCGATGCGGCGGCGCGCGCGACCGGGTATTTCACGACGCTTCCCCCCTTCTTGCCCGAGGACGCGGCGGAGGAGATCCCAGACGATAATCTCCTCCTCCTGGTCACCGGCAGCCAGGGTGAGGCGCGCTCGGCGCTGGCGCGGATCGCCGCCGATACGCATCCCCGTATCGCGCTCGGCGAGGGCGACACGGTGCTGTTTTCGAGCCGCGTCATCCCCGGCAACGAACGGGCGATCGGGCTGGTGCAGGATAATCTCGTCCGCCGCGGTGTGCGCGTGATGACCGAGGCGGATCACATGGTGCATGTCTCGGGGCACCCGGCGCGCGATGAGCTGCGCCGCCTCTATCGGCTGGTGCGGCCGCGTTACGCGGTGCCGGTGCATGGCGAATGGCGACACCTCACGGCGCATGCCGAACTCGCGCGTGAAATGGGCGCGCGGCCGATTCTGATCGAGGATGGCGACGTGCTCGGTCTCGCGTCCGGCGAGCCGGAGGTGATCGAAAGCGCCCCGGTCGGGCGTTTCGCGGTCGATGGCAAGCGGCTGGTGCCGCTCGCCGGCGCGGTGATGGCGGCGCGGCGGCAGATACTGCGGGAGGGGGTGGTGGTCGCCAGTCTCGCCGTCGATCAGGCCGGGCGTCTGCGGGGGCGGGCGCGGATCAGTGCGCCGGGTCTGCTGGCGCCCGATGACGAGGAGATGGCGACCCTGGCCGATGAGTTCGCGGCGACGCTCGCCGATTTGCCGCCGAGCCTGCGCCAGGACGAGACCGGGCTGGTCGATGCCGCGCGCGCGGCGCTGCGCCGCGTGCTCGGGCGAAGGCTGCAAAAACGCCCGCAGGTCGAGATTCACGTGCTGCGGGTGTGAGCATGGGCTGGTTCACCGGTTTGGTGCTCTATGTGTTGATCTGGTGGGTGACGCTGTTCGCGGTGCTGCCGTTCGGCGTGCGCGCGACCGCCGATCCTGACCCGCATACCGGCTGGCGCGGTGCGCCGGAGAGACCGTATCTTGGCCGGAAGATCCTGGCGACGACAGTGATCGCGGCGGTGATTTGGGGCGGCTGTGTCGCGGTGATCGAGAGTGACTGGCTGAGCTTCCGCCATGGCATTCTCGCCATGCCCAATGATACGCCATGAACTGAGCAAAATTTAGTCAATCACCCTAAAAACAATCGAAATTTTGTCAGAGTGCTGAAAAAAACCGCGCACAAGGCGCGGAATTTCATGGACAGATCACGGCGCCAAGACCATCATCACGGCTAGGAAGAGGATTAGACCTCATCCTGCCGTGTGACTGGTGTTTCCTCCCCAAACTTGGCCCGTGGCTTGCGCCGCGGGCCTTTCTTGGTTTTAACTTGCTTGTGACCTTCTCGTCACGTCTTTTCGGCGTCCAAACGCCGGATCAAGCATTTTTTATGCAAAAGCGCGTTGTGCGGCGCAATAAAATTGCTGCACTGCAATATAATGCCTGGCACCCAGTGCCCGCCAATGCCGCCTATCCGCCGACGTACACAAGAGCTTGATGTTGCCTCCGCGCGCGTCTGCGGCCACCCTGGCGGGCAGGACAGACGACATCACGCGGGAGAAATAGAATGGCGCAAATCATTCCAGTGCAGGTTTTTGACGTCGTGGTTTTTGGCGCGACCGGCGATCTGACGCTGCGCAAGCTGATGCCATCGCTTTACTCGCGCTTTCGTGATGGGCAGATGCCGCCCGAAAGCCGCATCATCGCCGCCGCCCGCACCGAGACGACGACCGAAGACTATCGCGCGCGGGTGATGCAGGGGCTCCGCGATCACATCGCGACGAGCGATTTCGACGAGGCGCTGGCGACACGGTTCTGCGAGCGTGTGCATTACACCATGCTCGACGGCGTCAGCGGCGAAGGCTGGGAAGGGCTGGTCAAACTTCTCGCGGCCGAGCCCGAACGCATCCGGGTATTCTATCTTGCGACGGCGCCCGATCTCTACGGCCCGATCTGCCGCAATCTCGATACCAACCACCTCGTCACGCCGGCGTCACGCGTCGTTCTGGAAAAGCCGATCGGCCACGACCTCGCCTCCGCGCGGACCATCAATGACGAGGTCGGGCATATTTTCGAGGAAAGCCAGATCTATCGGATCGATCATTTCCTCGGCAAGGAAACGGTGCAGAATTTGATGGCGCTGCGCTTCGCCAACGCCATTTTCGAGCGCTTGTGGAACGCCGATGTCATCGACCATGTGCAAATCACGGTTGCCGAGACGGTCGGCGTCGAGGGACGCGCGGGGTATTACGACCGGGCCGGCGCGCTTCGCGACATGGTGCAGAACCATCTGCTGCAATTGCTGTGTCTCCTTGCCATGGAGCCGCCGGTGTCTCTCGACCCCGACGCCGTGCGCGATGAAAAGCTCAAGGTTCTGCGCGGCTTGCGGCCGATTTCGGCGCATGAAATCGCAACCCACACCGTGCGCGGCCAATATGTCCACGGCGTGAGCGACGGCAAACCGGTGCCTGGCTACACCAACGAATTGGGCAAGGCGAGCCAGACCGAAACCTTCGTCGCGCTAAAAGTCGAGGTGCGGGCCTGGCGCTGGGCCGGGGTGCCGTTTTACCTGCGCACCGGCAAGCGCCTGCCGCAGAAAATATCTGAAGTGGTGGTGCAATTCCGCGCCGTGCCGCTGTCCATTTTCCCGCCCGGCGCCTCCGAGCTGGAGCCCAACAAGCTGGTCATTCGTCTCCAGCCCGATGAAGGCATGTTGCTCAAGCTGATGAGCAAGGATCCCGGCCCCGGTGGATTGCGACTGCGCCCGGCGCGGCTCGATATCAGCTTCCAGAAGGCGTTCAACACCCGCTATCCGGAAGCCTATGAACGTCTGCTGATGGATGCGGTGCGCGGCAACCCGACCTTGTTCATGCGCCGCGACGAGGTCGAGGCGGCGTGGCAATGGGTCGAGCCGATCATCCACGCCTGGGCCGACGCCACCGAGGCGCCACGCCCCTATGCCGCGGGAAGCTGGGGGCCGACCGCGGCGATCGCGCTGATCGAACGCGACGGCCGCACCTGGCACGAGGATTGGGGCGAGGAAGACTGAGACGCCGCCCTAGAGCAACATCCATTCAGATGGAATCATCTGAATGGATTGGGTTGCTCGCCAAAACAAAGAGATAGAGCAATCTCCGTGAGCCAATGCGAACGGATGTTGCTCTGGAACGACGGCGTTTTCGCACGCCATCGAAGCGCGCTTCAGCTCGCCAGCAATTCTTTCAGCCTGGCGTCGATGAAGCTGACATCGACCGGATTGGTGCCCGGCCCGCCAGCGAAATGACCCCAGACCGACTCGATGGGCACGAGTTGCGCGTTCGGCATGTGCGCCACCTCGAACTCGCTGTCCTCGGGCGGGAAATAGAGATCGGTGCGGCCAGGCATGACGAACGCCTTCGCCTTGATCGCGCCGAGCGCCTTCACGAAATCGCCGCCGTAAAGCTCATTGGCGCTGATGTCGCCATTCTGCCAGGTCGATAGCATGGTGAGCAGATTATTCGCATCCTCGGGTAGG
>JAKCCP010000343.1 GCA_021841985.1 Pseudomonadota bacterium
TCGTCGAAATCACCCCGCCGGCGCTCCCCGGGCCGGAAGGCGAGGACGGCTCCGAGCGCGAGGCCGAAATCGCGGGGTAAAAGGTAAGGGAAGGAAGGGTTCTTTTGTGAAAAAAAGAACCAAAAACCTTTTCTCCGTTGGGCACTGCCCGCGCAGAGGAAACCGGGAGGGCGCCCCATTCCGCCCCGTCAGCGTGGCAAAGCATAGGCCAGAATAGCATCGCCGAGGCGGGTTCCAAGCCGCGCATGGCCGCCGGCGGCGATGACGATGAATTGCCGCCCCTCGGCGATATAGGTCATCGGTGTCGCCTGCCCGCCAGCCGGCAAGTCGGCATGCCAGAGTTCCTCGCCGGTTTCAGTGGCGATGGCATGCAGCCGGTCATCGATGGCCGCGGCGATGAACACGAGGCCGCTCGCGGTCGCGATTGGGCCGCCGACGCCGGGCAGGCCGCGGACGAGACCGAACAGCTTCGACCCCAGAGGTACCTGCCAGCGCAGCGTTCCGGACTCAATGTCGATCGCCGAGAGCACGCCCCAAGGCGGCGGGTTGCAGGGAATGCCGAGCGGCGAGATCAGCACTTGGCGCAGCGCGGCATAGGGAGTTCCGAGGCCGCGGCCGATCTCCGCTTTGGGCTCGGCGGCACGCGCCGCCGCCTCGCCGCCATGGGGGATCAGCCGCACGACATGGGCGAGGCGATTAGTGTTGATGATGAAAAGATGCCGCGCCGGGTCGAGCGCACCGCCGCCCCAGTTCGCGCCGCCGCCGGTGAAGGGAAAAATCACTGTTCCGCGCAGGCTGGGCGGTGTGAACGGCCCCTCCGAGCGTAGCGCCTCGATGTGTTCGCGGCAGGCGCGGCGATCGAACCAGGTGAGGCCGAAAGCATCCTCGGGACGTAGGATCTGCGGATCGAGCGGCGGCGGCAGGCGCGGCATCGGCTGCGTCGGCCAGGCTTGTTCGCCAGGAACATCGCTCGCCGGGACAGGTCGCTCGTCAATCGGAAACAGAGGCGCGCCGGTTTCGCGATCGAGCACGAAGAGGTAGCCGCTCTTGGTCGCGATGATGACCGCCGGCACGTCGCGGCCATTACGCCGAACTGTGGCCAATGTCGGCGGGGCCGCGACGTCATAGTCCCAAAGATCATGATGGACCGCTTGGAATGCCCAGACCAGCGTGCCGCTGCTGGCGCGAAGGGCGACGACCGAGGAGGCGAAACGGTTTTCGCCAGGCCGGTTGCCACCCCAGAACGCGGTGATCGGGCTCGCCGTCGGGACGAAAACGAGATCCCGCGCCGCGTCCACGGCGATCGGAGACCACACATTGCCGCCCGCGGTCGCCCCTTGCGGACGGGGATCGAAGCGCCAGCGCACCGCGCCATTCCGCGCGTCATAGGCGCGGAGCGTACCGGGGGGTGCCGCCGCCTCGGTCATATCGTCCACCGCCGTGCCGACGATGACAGTATCGCCGATAATCGCGGGGGGCGTGTCGACCTGCATCTGCCCTGGGTAGAGCTGTTTCGCTTCTTGCGCGAATGCGACCTCGCCGTTCACGCCAAAACCGGCGCAGGGGCGCCCGCTCGAGAGATCGAGCGCGATCAGTCGGGCATCGTTGGTGCCAAGAAAGACACGCCCCGCACAGGGCGCGTCCGCTTTCGCCGTTGGGTCGCGCCACACCGCGACACCGCGGCAGATATAGCCATTGCCTGGGCGGAGCGCGGGTGAGAGGCCCGGATCGTAGACCCACAATTCACGCCCACTCGTAGGATCAAGCGCAATGACACGATCGAACGGGGTGCAGATTAGCAAGTGCCCCTCGGCAAGGATCGGCGTTGCCTCGAAGGCGCTCCGGCGGAAAGCGTCGCCCCGGCGCGCTGCCTCGCCGGTGTGGTAGCTCCAAGCGAGGGTGAGGCGCGACACGTTCTGTGGCACGATTTCACTCGCGGCGGAAAACCGCGTCCCCGCCGGATCGCCGCCATAACTTGACCAATCCTGCGCACGCGCGAGTTGCTGCGCCAGAATTATGGCGACGATCATGCTGGCCAGCACTATCGCGACGTGCCGGCAGGTGGTGGAGGACGCCCATTCCGCAAGGAGACTGTTGGCGGGTCTTGGCGTTCGGGCATGGCATTGTAGCGTCATTTTTGTAGATTTTGCTATTTCGAGCTAGCTACATAACGCTATCCGCCGCGTCACCGGAATGTAAAGCGATTCAGCTTGGTTCGGGTCAAACCCTGCTCCGGCGTCGGAGCATTCCCCGAAGCCAATCCAGGGTGAAGGCGCCGAGGCCGAGCCCGGCGCCGCCGTAGCAGAGCAGTCCGAACGGGATCAGCCCCGCGAGCATCGCGATCGCGCCGAGCGGGTTGGCGAGGAGACCGGGCCAGGCGTGGAGGATCGCGGCACGCGCGAGCGCGAGCGCCAGAACCATCGCCAGCGCGGCGGCGAGAATGCGGCCGATGCGCCCGAGCAGCGCCCGATCGGGGCCGAAATGGCCGGCGCGGGCGAGCAGCAGGGCGAGCGCGAAGGCGTTGAAGAAGGCCGCGAGGCTGGTCGCCAGAGGCGGGCCGAGATAGCCGAGCGGGCGCATCAGGGCGAGATTGAGGGCGAGATTGAGGAAAACCGCGATGACCCCGATCTTGACCGGGGTCTTGGTATCGCCGCGGGCGAAAAACCCCGGCGAGAACAGTTTCGCGAGCACGAAGGCCGGCAAGCCGATGGCATAGGCCGCGAGCGCCGCCGCACTTTTCGCCGCCGCCGCCCCGCTCAGCGCGCCATGGCGGAACAAAGCCAGCATGATCGGCTCGGCGAGCAGCATGAGGGCAAAAGCGGCCGGCAGCGTGAGCGCGAGCGCGAGCGCGAGCGCCTGGTTCAGCGTCGCCCGCAGCTCGACCAGGGCCTGGGCGCGGATCTGGCGCGCGAGCAGCGGCAAAAGCGCGGTCCCGACGGCGGTGCCGATCGTCCCGAGCGGCAATTGATTGACGCGGTCGGCGTAATAGAGCACCGAGACGGTGCCGGCCGGCAGCAGGCTCGCGATGATGGTATCGACGGCGACGTTGATCTGTGTGACGCCGGCGCCGAGAATCCCCGGCCCCATGCGCCGGAGCACGACCCGCACCCCCGCGGTCAGCCGTGGCGCGCGCAGCCTGAGCGCCATGCCGCCGCGTGAGAGCGCGATCGCGAGCAGCCCGAGCTGCGCCATCCCGGAGACGGTGACGCCGATCGCCAGCGCCTGGCCGCGCGGGAGGACGCCGGGGGGAATGAGCACCAGCGCGCCGATGAGGGCGATGTTGAACACCACCGGGGTCGCGGCGGCGGCGGCGAAGCGGTTGATCCCGTTGAGGACGCCGGACAGCAGGGCGGCGAGGCAAATCAGCATGAGATAGGGGAAGGTGAGGCGGCTGAGCGCGACGCTGAGGGCGAATTTCGCCGGGTCGGCGGCAAAGCCCGGCGCCAGGAGATGCATCAGGAGCGGCATCAGAAGGAGGCCGAGCAGGGTCAGGAACCCGAGCCAGACCACCATCACGCTCGCCACCTCCTCGGCCAGACGGCGCGCCGGCGCCACCCCTTCCCCGGCCAGGCTGGCGGCGAAAGCGGGCACGAAGGCGGCGTTGAAAGCGCCCTCGCCGAACAGGCGGCGGAACAGATTGGGCAGTTTGAGCGCGACGAAGAAGGCATCGGCGACCGGCCCGGTGCCGAGGAGGGCGGCGATCAGGATGTCGCGCAGGAAGCCGAGCACGCGGCTTGCCGCCGTCCATACGCCGACCG
>JAKCCP010000348.1 GCA_021841985.1 Pseudomonadota bacterium
CGAGATCGGAGAGCACGAAGATCTCGTGGCGGCGGGCGAAGGCGACGATTTCGCGGTAGAAATCGAGATCGGCGATCATCGCCGTCGGGTTGGAGGGGTAGTTGACGATCAGCGCCGTCGGCTTCGGCACCGAATGGCGCACGGCGCGGTCGAGCACCCGCAGCATCTCCTCATCGGGCGCGGCCGGCACGGAGCGCACCGAGGCGCCGGCGATGATGAAGCCGAATTGGTGGATCGGGTAGGAGGGGTTGGGGACGAGGATGGTATCACCGGGGCTGGTGATGGCGGCGGCGAGATTGGCCAGCCCCTCCTTGGAGCCGAGCGTCGCGATGATTTCGTTCTCGGGATCGAGGCCGACGCCGAAGCGGCGGTAATAATACCCGGCGAGCGCGCGGCGGAGGCCGGGAATGCCCTTGCTCGTCGAATAGCGATGGGTGCGCGGATCCTGCACCGCCTCGACCAGCTTGGCGACGATATGCGGCGGCGTCGGCCCATCCGGGTTGCCCATCCCGAGATCGATGATGTCCTCGCCGGCGGCGCGGGCACGCGCCTTGGCCTGGTTGACCTCGGCGAACACATAGGGCGGCAGGCGGCGGATACGGTGGAATTCCTCGGGCATGGGAATGGGTCCGGTCAGGGTTGCGGGGCTGATCTCTGCGGCAAGGCGGGTCATTCGACCAGGTGCGCCAGCGCGCCATGGCCGTTGGCTTCGGCGTCCATCGAAATCACGTCCATCGGCACGCCGGCGGCGGTGAGGGCCGCGATCACCGCGCGCGCCCGGGCGAGCGCCAGGGTCACCGCCGCGGTCTGGGTCTCCGGCGTCGCATTGCTCGCGTCGCCATAGCCGATGACGGCGATCGCGCGGCTGCCGCGCCGCGCGGCGAGAGCGCGGAGGGAGTCGAACTCGGCCGGCGGGATGACCGCCGAACCGAGCGGGAAGCCGATGGTGAGCGGCTTGGCCTCGGCCTCCGAGAGCGGCGGCTTGCCGGCCGGCGACGGCGGCGGCTTGGCCGGCGGGGGCGCCGGCTTGGTCGGCGGAATATCGGCGCCCGGCACTTGCGGCGGCGGCGGCGGGGTATCGGGCATGCTCGGCGGCGGCGTCGCCGCCGCGATTTGTGTCGTGGCGGGGGCGGCGGCGCCGGCCGCGGGCGCGCCGGGCGGCGGGCTCGCAGTTGGGGCGGCGCTGGTTGGGGCGGGTGGGGGGGCGAGCGGCGCCTGGCTCACCGCCTTGCGCGGCGCCGGCGCCGGATGCACGGGCGCATTCGGCGGCGGGACGTTGGCAGGCGGGGCGTTGGCAGGTGGGGCGTTGGCAGGTGGGGCGTTGGCGGCGGTGAGCGAGGCCGCGGCCGCCGGCGGCGCCGAGGCGGCGGCGGCGTTGGCGGCGCCCGGCGGCGGCGCGCTGCCGCCGAACAGAGCGGGCGAGGCTTGCGGCGAGGACGGATCCGGGATCGGAAGCTGGGTCGCCTCGTATTGCGCGTTGGCGCGGTCGGAGGCGAGGCCGGCAACGATCGCCTGATGCGCCTTGGCGTCCGCCGGCGCCGGCTTGCCGGGAACGGTCGCGAGATTGGGATAGGGCGCATCGGCCAAAGGCGGCGGCGGGCGCTCTGTCGCGAGATTGTGATCGGTGAGGCTGTCCCACCAATTGACCGGGTTGACCGCGGCGGGCAGCGAGGAACACCCGGCGAGCACGATCACGGCGAGGGCCGAACCGAGCCGCGCCGCCATCCGCGATCGCCGACCGCATCCTCGCGGCCATCTTTTTTGCGGCCCATATCTTTCCGGCCGATATCTTTGTCGCCAAAGACGCCCTGTTCGCATTCCCGCCATTCCGGTAAACTCGCTGCGCTCTCATAGCGCGGCACCCCCTGGCCGGAAAGGATGTCAAAGCATGGCCGATCAGGAAAACCACGAAACCGCGGCGCCGCGCCTGCCCGACCCGGCGGCGCTGAGCCGCAGCATGGCCGATATCGCCGAGCGGTCACAGCGCATCGTCTCCGAATGGCTGAAACGCCAGAGCGAGGAAGCGCCGCGCCCCGACCCGCTGAATATCGCCAGTGCCTTTTTCGAGATGACCACACGGCTGATGACCAATCCGGGGCGGCTGGTGAAGGCGCAGCTCGGCTTCTGGCAGGACTATATGACGCTCTGGCAACACACCTCGCGCCGCCTGCTCGGCATGCCCTCCCCCCCGGTCATCGAAGCGCCGGCGAGCGACCGCCGGTTCAAATACCCGGCCTGGCGGGAAAACGAGATTTTCGATTTCATCAAACAGAGCTATCTGCTCTCGGCGCGCTACGTGCAGGACGTGGTGCGCCATGTCGACGGGCTGACGCCGGATACCGCGCGCAAGATCGATTTCTACGCCCGCCAGTTCGTCGATGCGATGAGCCCGAGCAATTTCCTGCTCACCAACCCCGAGGTTCTGCGCAAAACCGCCGAGACCGGCGGCGAGAATCTGCTCCGTGGGCTCAATAACATGCTCACCGATCTCGAACGCGGGCGCGGCCAGTTGCATGTCAAGATGACCGACATGGAGGCGTTTCGGGTCGGCGAGAATATCGCCGTCTCGCCGGGCAAGGTGATTTATGAGAACGCGCTCATGCAGCTCATCCAATACGCCCCGACAACCAAGCGGGTTCTGAAACGGCCGCTTCTGATCATCCCGCCCTGGATCAACAAATTCTATATCCTCGATCTCCGCCCCTCGAACAGTTTCGTGCGCTGGGCGGTGAGCCAGGGGCATACGGTGTTCATGATCAGTTGGGTCAATCCCGATGAACACCTCGCCGAGAAACGCTTCGAGGATTACATGCGCGAAGGCGTCCTCGCCGCGCTCGATGCGATCAAGGCGGCCACCGGCGAGCGCGCGGTCAACGCCATCGGCTATTGCCTCGGCGGCACGCTGCTCGGCTGCACGCTCGCCCATATGGCGGCCAAGGGCGACGGCCGCATCAAAACCGCGACCTTTTTCGTCTCCATGCTCGATTTCCGCGAATCGGGCGAAATCAACGTCTTCATCGACGAAGAGCAGATCCAGGCGCTCGAGGAGAAAATGCACAAGCGCGGCTATCTCGAAGGGAGCGAGATGGCGAGCACTTTCAATATGCTGCGCGCCAATGATCTGATCTGGTCGTTCGTCGTCAATAACTATCTCCTCGGCAACGAGCCCTTCCCGTTCGATCTGCTCTATTGGAACGCCGATTCGACCCGGCTGCCGGCGGCGATGCACAGTTTTTATCTGCGCAACATGTATCGCGAGAACCGTCTCGCCCAGCCTGGCGGCATCGTCCTCGACGGGGTGCCGATCGATCTTTCGCGCATCAAGGTGCCGGCCTATTTCCTCTCGACACGAGACGACCACATCGCGCCCTGGCGCACCACCTATTTCGGCGCTCGCCTGCTCTCTGGGTCAAAGCGTTTCGTGCTCGCCGCCTCCGGCCACATCGCCGGTGTCGTGAATGCCCCCGAGACCGGCAAATACAGCCATTGGATCAACGACGATCTGCCCGACGAGCCGGCCGATTGGCTCGCCGGCGCGACCGAGATCGCGGGATCCTGGTGGCCGGACTGGCAGCGCTGGATCACCGCGCACGCCAAGGCGGAAGCCCCCGCGCGTATGCCCGGCGAGGGCGGGCTCACCCCGATCGAGAACGCGCCCGGCCGCTATGTGCAGGTGAAAGCCAACTGAGAGAGCCGGTTGAAAATGCCCTCCGGGGTGGCGAAAGCGCCGCCCCTAACCTTCTCGCGCCCCTAACC
>JAKCCP010000262.1 GCA_021841985.1 Pseudomonadota bacterium
TGGTCAAAAACGCCCGCCAGCTCGGGATGGCGGGAAAGCTGCTGTTTCCCATCCCCGACCGCGGCCTCGGCGATCGGCTTTACCGCGTCCGCGCCCGCACGCTTATCCTGTGGGGTGAAAACGACCGACTGATCCCGCCCATCTATGCGAGCGCCTTTGCCGCAGCCATCACCGGGGCACGGGTGGTGATACTGCCGGAGGCCGGCCATCTGGTGACAGTGGAAAAGCCCGACGCCATCCGCGCCGCCCTCGCCGCGGCCGGTTTCGGCTGAATCTGGCGCCGCCCTGGCTTGCCAAGGCGCGCGCTTTCCCCCATATCGGGGCCTCGGCTCAGAGCGGGCTGCGCATCGGCGCGCCGATCAGCTATGGGTTTGCTCAGGACCGGGCGCGCGGGGCAGGGGCCTCGCCGCGCCCGTTATGGTATGGAGGCCGCTCGTGTCTGAAACGCCGCTCGACAAGATCCGCAATATCGGGATCACCGCGCATATCGACGCGGGCAAAACCACGACCACCGAGCGTATCCTCTATTACACCGGGGTCTCGCACAGGATCGGCGAGGTGCATGACGGCAACACCACGACCGACTACATGGAACAGGAGCGCGAGCGCGGCATCACCATCACCTCCGCCGCCGTCACCTGCGAGTGGAAGGGCCACCGCATCAACATCATCGACACGCCCGGCCATATCGATTTCAACATCGAGGTGAACCGCAGCTTGCGCGTGCTCGATGGCGCGGTGTTCATCATCGAGGGCGTCGCCGGGGTGCAGCCGCAATCGGAGACCAATTGGCGGCTCGCCGACCGCTACAATGTGCCGCGCCTGATCTTCATCAACAAGCTCGACCGCACCGGCGCCGATTTCTATCGTGCCTTCGATACGCTCAAGGAAAAGCTCGATATCGTCGCCCTGCCGCTCCAGCTCCCGATCGGCGTCGAGGATCAGTTCAGCGGCGTCGTCGATCTCGTCGAGATGAAGGCGATCATCTGGGAGGGTGGCGAACTCGGCGCCAAATACCACGACGCGCCGATCCCCGATGATTTGCTGGAGAAGGCCAGGGAATACCGCCAATTGCTGCTCGATACCGCGCTTTCTGTCGATGACGCGGCGATGGAGGAGTATTTCGAGGCCGGCGATGTCGCGACAGCGACGCTGAAGCGCTGCATTAAGGCGGCCACCATTAGCGGCGCCTTCCGCCCGGTGCTGTGCGGCACCGCGTTCAAGAACAAGGGCGTGCAGCCCCTGCTCGACGCCGTGCTCGACTATCTGCCCTCGCCGATCGATGTCCCGGGCATCAAGGTCGCCGCCGAGGAGGGCGAGGACGAACACGCCGAGCGCCGCCGCATCAAGGCCGATCCCAAAGCGCCCTTCGCCGGCCTCGCCTTCAAGATCATCAACGACAAATACGGCACGCTGACCTTCGTGCGGGTCTATGCCGGCACCCTGCGCTCGGGCGACATGGTGCAGAACACGACGCGCGGCCATCGCGAGCGCATCGGGCGGATGTTCCAGATGCACGCCGACAAGCGCGCCGAGATCAAGGAGGTTTCGGCCGGCGATATCGCGGCCTTCGTCGGTCTCAAGGACACCATGACCGGCGACACGCTGGCGGCCGCCGAGGATCCGGTGGTGCTCGAGCGCATGGCCTTCCCGGTGCCGGTGATCGACATCTCGGTCGAGCCGCGGACCAAGGAATCGGTCGAGAAAATGACCATTGGGCTGCAAAAACTGGCCGGCGAAGACCCCTCCCTCAGGCTCCGTACCGACCAGGAGAGCGGGCAGACCATCCTCTCGGGCATGGGCGAGCTGCATCTCGAAATCATCATTGACCGGCTCAAGCGCGAATACGGCGTCGAGGCCAATATCGGCGCCCCGCAGGTCGCCTACCGCGAGACCATCTCGCGGGCGGTTACCGAGACCTACACCCACAAGAAACAAACCGGCGGCTCCGGCCAGTATGCCGAGGTAAAAATCGTCTTCGAGCCGCTGGAGCGCAATGGCGGCGTGGTCTTCGAGAACAAGGTGGTGGGCGGCTCGGTGCCCAGGGAATACATCCCCGCGGTCGAGAAGGGCATTCGCGTGCAGGCCGATACCGGCGTGCTCGCCGGATTCCCGACCGTCGATTTCAAATACACCCTGATCGACGGCAAGTACCACGATGTCGATTCGAGCGCGCTCGCCTTCGAGATCGCGGCAAAGGCCTGTTTTCGCGAGGGCATGAAGAAGGCCGGACCGATCATTCTGGAACCCATCATGGATGTCGAGGTGACGACGCCGCAGGACCATGTCGGCGACGTGGTGGGCGATCTCAACCGCCGCCGCGGCATGATCCAGAACCAGGAAAGCTCCGGTTCAACGATCATTGTCCGCGCCCATGTTCCCTTGAAGGAAATGTTCGGCTACATTTCCGACCTTCGCAGCATGACCAAGGGGCGCGCCTCGTTCACCATGCAGTTCCACCACTACGATCCGGTGCCGCGCAACATCGCGGACGAGATCATGACCAAAAGCGCCTGATGGCGGCGCCATGCTAAAGGCGGCAATGTAATGCCGACGCCCCGGCTGCACTGGATGCGGGGGCGGGCGGAGGCGGAGGGCGGCGAAACCCGTGCCCTCGAATGGATCGGATGCGACGACGCGGGCGAGGCCATCGCCCGCGTCGTGCGTTTACAGGGCCCACTCCATACCGGCTGGCGGCTCTACCGCGCGGTCGCCCTCGACACCGAGGCGCGAGTGGTGCAACTCCGCCCGCCACCCCCCGCCGGCGCCGACTGGCTCGCCTGCATCGGCGGCCAAGTCGTCGGCCGCGCCGCCCTCCCCCTCCAAGCCGTCCGTACCGCCGAGGCAGCGCTCGGGGCGGGGTGAAGAAGGCAAGGCTTGAAGCAGGAAAAGAATCTTCTTTTTCTGAAGAAAAAGAAGCAAAAAGACTTTTTTCCGGTTCCTTGGAGTGGCGGCGCCGCAGGCACTGCCTAAAATGGGGAAAAGTTTTTTGGTTCTTTTTTTCAAAAAAGAACAATTTTCTGGCACTTCAATTATATATCTATAACCTCAATATTTTCCCACCAACCGTCCTCTCTTAAGCCATCCGCAATTTCATTAATTTTTCGGTCTTTCGGTAGAGGCAATACTGAAATCAACTCAATACCGGTCGGTGTCAAATTTATTCCATCATGCGCCGGAACGAATTTTTGGTTTTTGAACGTTATAAGTATGCCTTTTTTATTCATCTTTAGGATCGCCTGACCATGTTCATCCGGGTTGATTAGTCGTATCCCAAAACTATTTGCTATTGAAACACTTGATAATAACTCAAACAATCCATACCACTTTGAACGCATTCTTGCCGGTACAACCCAGAAAAATCCATCGAACATGAAAGGTTGCAGATCAACAAGCGCTTGGACAATCGACTGATCAAGTATAGAGACAGTTTGAAGCGTTTTTCTTGACACGCTACCGCTTTTACGAATCTCTCCTGCAAGAATACGCGCCATAAGATCATCCAGTTCTTCCGAAGATATTTTTTCAACAATATCTTCGAACATTCTTATAAAATCTTCAGAAGGAGCTTGTTTTGGCTCTATATCGCCAGCTTCATTCAGAATCTCAAGAGTCCGTATTGCCACATTTTCTCTAATTTTTTGTTTATTGATTAACTGTTGTGTCCAACGCTCAATTCCACGCTTGGCGAGCCCTTCGTCGGCAGCGATAAGAGGGAAAGTAGAAGGCACTATTTTCTCATATAAGATCGGAA
>JAKCCP010000203.1 GCA_021841985.1 Pseudomonadota bacterium
GCGTGTCGCGGTTGGCTATGATGGCCGGCTCTCCTCGCCAACGCTGGAAAAATCCCTGGTCGCCGGGCTCATGGCGAGCGGGATGGAGGCGGTCCGCATCGGGCTCGGCCCGACGCCGATGCTCTATTTCGCCGCGACCACGCTGCCCGCCGACGGCGCGGTCATGGTCACCGGCAGCCACAACCCCTCCGATTACAATGGCTTCAAGATGATGCTCGGCAAAAAGCCGTTTTTTGGCGCGGCGATCCGCGAACTCGGCGCGCGCGCGGAACGCGGCGAGGTGGGGGCCGAAACCACCGGACGGGAGCAGGCCAAGGATATCTCGGGCGCCTACCTCGCACGCATTTTGCACGATTACGACGGCGGCCAGCGCGCGCTCAAGGTGGTCTGGGATCCCGGCAACGGCGCGGCGGGCATGGTGCTCGATCGGCTGGTCGCGGGCCTGCCGGGGGCGCATACGATCATCAACGGCGCGGTCGATGGGCTGTTTCCCGCGCACCACCCCGACCCGACCGTGCCGGCCAATCTCACGCAGTTGATCGCTGCGGTGCGCACGCAAAAAGCGGATCTCGGCATCGCCTTCGATGGCGACGCCGATCGCATCGGCGTGGTCGATGACACGGGAGAAATCCTGTTTGGCGACCAGATCATGGTGCTGTTCGCGCGCGACGTTTTGCGCACGCATCCCGGCGCCACCATCATCGCCGATGTCAAGGCGAGCCAGGTGCTGTTCGACGAAATCGGCCGCGCCGGCGGCAAGCCCCTGATGTGGAAAACCGGGCACAGCCTGATCAAGGCCAAGATGGCCGAAACCGGCGCGCCGCTCGCGGGCGAGATGTCGGGCCATATTTTCTTCGCCGATAAATGGTATGGGTTTGACGACGCGCTCTATGCCGCGGTGCGGCTGCTGGGGATTGTGGCGCGCATGACCGCGCCGCTCTCGGCCGCCCGCGCCGGGCTGCCGGCGCTGGTCTCGACCCCCGAATTGCGCTTCGATTGCGCCGAGGCGCGCAAATTCGCCGTTGTCGCCGAGGTCGCAGCAAGGCTCCGCGCCGCCGGCGCGAAGGTCAACGACACCGACGGCGTGCGGGTGCTGACCGAGGATGGCTGGTGGCTGCTGCGCGCCTCGAACACCCAAGCGGTCCTGGTCGCCCGCGCCGAGGCGCGCGACGCCGCCGGCCTCGATCGCCTCAAGGCCAGCCTTGCCGAGCAGCTTTTTCTCTCTGGCCTCGAAGCCCCCGATTTCTCCGGCAGTCACGCCGGGCATTAAGGGAAAAAAGGCGAGGGCTCCGCCCGCGACCCGCTGGGGCCGGCGGCCCCAGACCCGCATCATGGGAAGGATTGCAAAGGCGCCGCCTTTGCTGGGGTCCCAAGGGAGGATGGGCGGCAAAGCCCCCCGCCTTATGGCTTGGCTATTCTTCCTCCCCTCAGCGGCCGAGGCGCGCCGGTGGTGGTCGGGAAGCTGATCGGGAGGCCGGCGAGATGGCGGGCGGCGAGGAAGGCGAAGCACTGCGCTTCGAGCGCGTCGCCGTTCCAGCCGACCGTCTCGACCGTCTCGACCGGCGCGCCGAGGCTGGCACGCAGCGCCGCCAGGATGGAGGGGTTATGCCGCCCGCCGCCGGTGACGAGAAAGCGGCGCGGGGGCGCCGGGAGCGGTGTGGCGGCGATGGCGGCGGCGATGAAGGCGGCCAGGGTCGCCGCGCCGTCGGCGGCGCTCAGGGCATTGATCCCGCTTTCGGCAAGGCTGGCCGCGAAATCGAGCCGGTCGAGCGATTTCGGCGCGGGGCGGCGGAAATAGGGATGGGCGAGCAGGCCGGCCAGGATTTTTTCATCCGCCGTGCCAGCCCCGGCGAGGCGGCCGTCGGTGTCAAAGGGGCTGCCGGTATGGTGGCGCGCCCAGTCATCGAGCGGGCCGTTGCCGGGGCCGGTGTCGCAGGCGAGCAGCGCGCCATTTTCGCCGATCCAGGTGATATTCGCGACACCGCCGATATTGAGCACGGCGAGCGGGAGGGGTTGGCCCGCGGCGAGGGCGGCGTGGAAAATCGGGGCCAGCGGCGCGCCCTCGCCGCCGGCGGCGACATCCTGGCCGCGAAAATCATGCACCACCGGCAGCCCGCTCGCCTCCGCCAGACGGGCGGCGTCGCCGATCTGCCAGGTGCGGCCGCGCGCCGGCTCGTGCAGGATGGTCTGGCCGTGAAAGCCGATCAGATCGGCGGGCGCGCCGAGTGCCGCGATGGCGTCGAGATGGCGCTCGGTGAGCCGCGCCGTGACCGCTGCCAGGAAGGGATGATTGGGCGCAAGGCGCGGGGCGAGATCGAGCAGGCGGCGAAGATCGGCTCTGAGATCAGGCGTATAGGGCAGCGTGAGGCAGGGGCCGAAGCGGGCGATGCGCGCGCCGTCGGTCTCGATCCAGGCGGCGTCCACCCCGTCCAGCGAGGTGCCGCTCATCAGCCCGATCACGCGCAGCATTTTCACCCCGATTGCCCTGTGCTAGCGACCACCCGAGATATTTCCTTTCTGCAAGCGAGCCGCGATCGTGAAAAGCCCCTTCCTGCGCGAGGCCATGGAACGTGGCTTCGTTTTCCAGTGCACCGACGCCGAGGCGCTCGACGCGCGGCTCGCGGCCGGCCCGATCGCCGCCTATATCGGCTTTGACTGCACCGCCGACAGCCTCCATGTCGGCAGCCTGGTGCAGATCATGCTGCTCCGCCTCCTGCAACGCCATGGCCATCGCCCGGTGGTGTTGTTGGGCGGCGGCACCAGCCGGATCGGCGACCCCTCGGGCAAGGACGAGGCGCGCCAGTTGCTGAGTGATGCCCAGATCAAAGCCAACATGGCCGGCATCCGCCGCGTGTTCGATCCGTTTTTGCGCTTTGGCGGGGGCGCGGACGGCGCGATCGTGGTCAACAACGCCGATTGGCTCGATGCCTTGGGCTATATCCCGCTTTTGCGTGATGTCGGCACGCATTTCACCATCAACCGCATGCTGAGCTTCGATGCCGTGCGCCTGCGCCTGGAACGCGAGCAGCCGCTGACTTTTCTCGAATTCAACTACATGATTTTGCAAAGCTATGATTTCCGGGAGCTGTTTCGCCGCCACGGGGTGATTGTGCAAATGGGCGGCTCCGATCAATGGGGCAATATCGTGGCCGGCGTGGAACTCGTGCGGCGCACCGAGGGGAGCACGGTTTTCGGCCTGACCTCGCCGCTGATCACCACCGCCTCGGGGGCGAAAATGGGCAAGACCGCCCAAGGCGCGGTCTGGCTCACGCCCGAGCGACGGGCGCCCTTCGACTACTGGCAGTTCTGGCGCAACACCGAGGATGCCGATGTCGGGCGTTTCCTGCGCCTGTTCACCGATCTCCCGCTCGCCGAAATCGCGCGGCTGGAAGGGCTCGGGGGCGCTGAGATCAATGCCGCGAAAATCATCCTCGCGACCGAGACGACGGCGCTCGCCCATGGGCGGGACGCGGCCACAGCGGCGGCCGAGACGGCGAAGCAGGTGTTTGTTGACGGCAGGAGCGACGCGGCCCTGCCAGGCATGACAATTCCTGTGGCCGAGCTTAAAGCGGGCATCCCGGCCTTTCGCCTTTTCGTCCTTACCGGGCTTACCGAGAGCAACGCGGAGGCGCGGCGGCTGATCCGCGGCGGCGGCGCGCGGCTCAATGACGAGACGCTTACCGCCGAGACGCGCTTGATTGGCAAGGAGGATTTACGCGACGGCGCGATCAAACTCTCGGCCGGCCGCAAGCAGCATCGGCTGGTGCGGCCGGTCTGAGCGGCGTGGAGGCGCGGGGCGAGAGAGCGGCTTTTTCTGCGCGCGCTCGGCGCCCGGCAGGTCGGATCCTTGCCTCTCCCTATCTCCCGACCGCCCCGACCTTACGCGCCCGCCCCAAGCAGCACCAGGACCACGCCTAGCGCGACCAGCGTCAGCCCCGCGACATCGCTCCGCTTCATCCGCTCCTTGAGATAGAAATGGCTGAACAGCAGGATGAACGGCACCTCCATCTGGCCGAGCGAGCGCACCAGACCGACCGGGGCGAGCGCGAAGGCTGAGAACCAGCAGCCCGAGCCCACCGCCGACATCGCCCCCACCCACACCGCGCGCCGCCAATGGGTGAAGGCGGCGCGGAGCTGCGCGGGCTCGCGCCAGGCCATCCAGGCACCCTGCATCAGGGTTTGCAGAGAGTTTGTCACCACCAGCGCATAGAGCGCCTGGACGATCGGATGGCCGCCATGGAGCGCGAGATTGGCCCATTTGATCAGCACCGAGACCAAGGCGAAGCAGAGCCCGGTGCCGAGCCCGCACAGCGCCGCCGGCTGGAAGGTGGCGCGCAACAGCCCGCGCAGCCGCAGGCCGTGGCCGGCGAGCGAGAGCGTCAGCACGCCCACGACGCCGAGCAGAATGCCGAGCCAGGCCTTGAGGCGCAGCGTCTCGCCGGCGATCGCCCAGGCGACGATCGCGGTTTGCACACCCTCGGTCTTGGCATAGGCACTACCCACGGCGAAGCTGCGAAAGCCGAAGGCGAGGATGAGCAGCCCCGTGCCGACGATCTGCAAGGCGCCGGCAAGGACGCATTCGAGAAGAAATTCGCGGTTCGGCGCCGGCAGCCGCGCCCCGCTCACGGCCAGTGCCGCGAGCAGCAGGGCCAGCCCGAACGGCACGCCATAGACGAAGCGCACGAACGACGCGCCATTCACGGAGAGGGTGGCGCGGAGCTTCTGCTGCAACGCCGTCCGCCAGGTCTGGAACAGCGCAGCGATAAAGGTGAGCGCAATCCAGAGCGGCATCAGCGTGGCGCCATTCGCCAGGGCATGACCATCCTTTCAGGCGCCAGGGAAGCGCGGACAGTAGAGACCGGATTGCCCCGGTCAAGCGTTGCGCATTCCGCGTTGACAAAATGTAGCCTTGGCAACATATTGTAGCAGCGGCGACATTTTCGGCGGCGGAGGGAATGTACGATGGCGGAAACCGTGACGTGGCGAAATCCGAACGAGCGCCGCCGGCTGAAAACCGGGGACGCCATCTTCGCGGAAAATCGGGGGCAAGGCCGATGACGTACGGCGCTCCCGATATGCCGATGTCGCTCCCCGCCGCCACGGAGGCCGCGGTCACGCGCGAGGACGTCTTGCGGGCGCGCGACCGCTGGAAGGTTCGCGAGAGCCGTTCGCGCGGGCGCTGGCTGCGTCTTCTCTGGCTTCTCACCGGCCCCGGGGTGCTGGTCATGCTGGGCGAGAACGACGGCCCGAGCATGATCTCCTACGCGACGACCGGGGCGACCTATGGCATTGGCTTCTTCGTCCCCTTCATCCTGCTGACTTTCGTCCTGGCCTTCATCGTGCAGGAGATGACGGTGCGGCTCGGTGCCGTCACGCAGCGCGGCCATGCCGAGTTGATCTTTCAGCGTTTCGGCCCGTTCTGGGGCTATTTCGCGATGGCCGACCTGGTATTCGGCAACATTCTCACCCTGATCACCGAATTCATCGCGATCCAGGCGGGCGGCCTCTATTTCGGCATTCCGTCCTGGCTGTCAGTGACGATGGGTGGCTTACTCATCTTCGCCTCTCTCACCCTCAGGCGTTACTGGACGTGGGAACGCGCCGTGATGGCGCTCACGGCGTTCAACCTTTTATTCGTTCCCGCCGCCCTGTTCGCCCATCCGAGCGGCGCCGCGCTGGCCCATGCGCTGGTTTCCTGGGGGCCGCTGCCGGGCGGCGTGACGGCGGGTTTCGTAACCCTCATCCTCTCCAATATCGGCGCGACGGTGACACCCTGGATGATCTTCTTCCAGCAGAGCGCGGTCGTGGACAAGGGCTTGACCAGGGCGGATATCACCGAGGGACGCTGGGATACGGCGCTCGGCACCATTCTGGCGGCGATCGCGGCGATCGCGACCGTCGCCGCCGCGTCGCCGCTCTTCGCCCATCACGTGGATGTCTCCAAGCTCAATGACGGCGCTGATTTCGCGACCGCTCTCCGGCCGCTGCTCGGCACCACCGGGGCGACGCTCTTCGCACTCGGCATCATCGAGGCGGGGCTGGTGGCCGCGATGACCATCTCGACCAGTTCGGCCTATGCGTTCTGTGAAACATTCCACGAACGCCATAGTCTCAATCTCAGTTTTTCGCAGGGCCGCTGGTTTTACGGCGTGACAATCTTCTCCTGCCTATTCGCCGGCGGCATCGTGCTTATCCCCGGCACACCGCTGGTCGCATTGACGCTCACCGTCAATGTCATCGCCACCCTCCTGATGGCGCCCGCTCTGGTATTCTTGCTGTTGCTGATCAACGACCGCGAGATCATGGGCGATTCCGCCAATGGCTGGTGGTCAAACCTGGCAGGCGGCGCGACGGTCGGCGCGATCTCGCTGGTCGGGGTTTTCTACGGCGTCATCACCGCGATCCCGGGGCTTCTGGGCAAATAGGCATCGGGGCAAGGAGGAGGCAGTCATGCGCAATGATCCCTATCCCGTCTGCGCTCTCGAGCCGGGTCAGCTCGCGGCGATGCGCGCCCGCCCGTTGCCGCGCCGGGAATTAACCCAACCCGCACTGATCCTTCTCGGTCTGTTGCGCCTTTATGTCCTCGTCGCCGTTCCGATCGTCTGCTACGCCTTCGTTCATGCCCTGATGACGCCGCAATAATGCAGCCTCCCGCGCCGATCCGCGCCCATGAGGACCAGGTGATCGCCGCGTGGATCGACCGCAACGGTCATCTCAATCTCGCCTATTACCTGGTGATCTTCGACCGCGCGACGGATGCGGTATTCGATCTTTTGGGCATCGGCGCAGCCTATACGGAGGCCAGCGGCCACTCGCTCTTCGTTGTCGAAACCCATACGCTCTATGAGCGCGAGCTGGCGCAGGGCGCGCGGGTGCGGGTGGAAAGCCGCATCCTCGGTGCCGACGCCAAGCGGCTGCACCTCGCCCATGCCATGCGTCGCGCCGAGGGCGGCGCGCGTGCCGCCTTGCTGGAAGCGATGGTGCTGCATGTCGATCTCGCGACCCGCCGGGCCGTCCCCTTTCCACCGGCGCAAGCCGCCACCCTCGCCGAGACGGCGCAAGCCCATGCCCTACTGCCGCCCTGGCCGGGGATCGGTCACGCGATCGCGATGACGGGTGGGAATATGACAAAGCGATGAACCGCGCTCGGGGCGCTAGGCGCGGCGCGGCGGCTCCGTTATGGTCCGTTTCCGCTCCCGTCGGTAACCGAAACGGGGCGCGCGATTGTGATCGAGGGAGGGGAATTTGCTGCGGCGTTTCATGGCTCCGATGTTTTTCTGCGCGGCGGCCCTGCTCGGGCTCGCCTCTGGCGGCGTGGCGCGGGCGGATACGCCCTTGCCGCTTGAACTCAACAAGCTCGAGCCGCTGACCCAGGGCGAAGCCGGCTGCCGGGTCTATTTCGTCGTCACCAACCCCGACGCCGAGACCATCGGGCAGTTGCGGCTCGACCTCATCCTATTCGGCACCGATGGCGTGATCCTGCGCCGCATCGCGCTCGATCTCGGCCCACTCACCGCCAAAAAGACCGGCGTGCGGCTGTTCGACCTGCAAAATCTCGCCTGTGACTCGATCGGGCGCGTGCTGGTCAACGACGTGCTCGCCTGCCATGCCGGCGACAAGCCGGGCGGCAATGCCGAGCAGGAGCGTGCCGCCTGCCTCGACCGTCTCACCCTTTCCTCGCGCACCAAGGTGCCGCTGGCCAAGTAGGGCCCAGCGGGGCTTTGCCCCTGGCCCCGATGGGGGATGGAGGCGGATCCTGAAAGAAAATTGCCGCCACATGCCCGGCGCAAAATCTTATGTCGCGCGCCGGCGTGATATCGCGCTTCTTTCATTCAATTGAGTGGTTGGCAGTTAAGCGGCTGGGCCTGCAATTTATGCTATCGCGCTGCACAATAAAGGTTTTTGCCGAGACGCGCTTGTCGAAATCGCGGTTCGGCGTTACCTCTGGGTGGCAAACTCTGGCCGGATCAAACGAGGGGGTTAGGTGATCATGGTGCAAGCCGGGAAAAGCGAGCGCGGCGCCAAAACGGCGCGGAACGACGCGACGGTGACGGCGGAAAAACCCCAAGCCGTCGCCGGCCTCGGCCGCGCCGCGCTGCTGCGCGCCTATCACGACATGGTGTTGATCCGCCGCTTCGAGGAGCGTGCCGGCCAGCTCTATGGCATGGGGCTGATCGGTGGCTTCTGCCATCTCTATATCGGCCAGGAAGCCGTGGTCGTCGGGGTGCAGATGGCGCTCCAGGACGGCGATCAGGTGATCACCAGCTACCGCGATCACGGCCACATGCTGGCTGCGGGGATGGACCCGCGCGGGGTGATGGCCGAGCTTACCGGAAGGCGCGACGGCTATTCGCACGGCAAGGGCGGTTCCATGCACATGTTCTCGCGCGAGAAGAATTTCTTCGGCGGCCATGGCATCGTCGGCGCGCAGGTGAGTATCGGCACGGGGCTTGCCTTCGCCAACCGCTATCGCGGCAATGATCGGGTGTCCGTCACCTATTTCGGCGAGGGCGCCTCCAGCCAGGGGCAGGTCTATGAGAGCTTCAACATCGCCGCGCTGATGAAACTCCCGGTGCTCTATGTCATCGAGAACAACAAATACGGCATGGGTACCAGCGTCGATCGCTCCAGCGCCTCGCACGATCTTTCGCAGAACGGCGCGCCCTGGGGCATTCCGGGGGCGCAGGTCGATGGCATGGATGTCGAGGCCGTGCAGGCAGCGGCGGCGGCGGCGGTGGCGCATTGCCGGGCGGGCCGGGGACCGTATCTGCTGGAGATGAAAACCTATCGCTATCGCGGCCACTCGATGTCCGACCCGGCAAAATACCGCACCCGCGAGGAGGTGCAAAAAATGCGTACCGAGCGCGACTGCATCGAGCACGCCCGCCAGCATCTCCTGGCACTCGGTGCGGCCGAGGCCGAACTCAAGGCGATCGAGGAGGCGGTGAAGACGCAAATCCAGGAAGCCGCGGATTTCGCCCAGGCGAGCCCCGAGCCCGATCCCGCCGAACTCTGGACCGACGTGCTGGCGAGTGACGTTGTGGCGGGGGCGTGAGATGGCGACCGAGATTCTGATGCCGGCGCTCTCGCCCACCATGACCGAGGGCAAGCTCGCCCGCTGGCTCAAGAAGGAGGGCGATGCGGTCAAGGCGGGCGATGTCATCGCCGAGATCGAGACCGACAAGGCGACGATGGAGGTGGAGGCGGTCGATGAGGGCAAGCTCGCCCGCATCCTCGTCGAGGAAGGCACCGAGGGGGTCGCGGTGAACACCCCGATCGCCGTGCTCGCCGCCGATGGCGAGGATCTTTCCGTGCCCAAGCCCGCGCCCAAACCCGCTCCGCCGCCAGCCGCGGCAAAACCCGCGCCATCCCCGACGGCAACGCCCGCCACGGCAGCGGCGGAAAAAGATTGGGGCCCGGTCAAGCCGATCACCGTGCGCGAGGCGCTGCGCGATGCCATGGCCGCCGAAATGCGCGCCGACGGGGATGTCTTTCTGATCGGCGAGGAGGTCGCGCAGTATCAGGGTGCCTACAAGATCAGCCAGGGCCTGCTCGACGAATTCGGCGAGAAGCGCGTCATCGACACGCCGATCGCCGAACACGGTTTCACCGGGCTCGCGGTCGGCGCGGCGATGGCCGGGTTGAAGCCGATCCTTGAGTTCATGACCTTCAACTTCGCCATGCAGGCGATCGACCACATCATCAATTCGGCGGCCAAGACGCGCTACATGTCGGGCGGGCAGATGCACTGCCCGATCGTCTTTCGCGGCCCCAACGGCGCCGCCTCCCGCGTCGCGGCGCAGCATAGCCAGTGCTATGCGAGCTGGTATGCCCATGTGCCGGGCCTCAAGGTGATCGCGCCGTGGTCCGCGGCCGATGCCAAAGGCCTGCTGCGCGCCGCCATCCGCGACCCCAATCCGGTGGTCTTCCTCGAAAACGAGATCCTCTACGGCCATAGTTTCGACTGCCCGACGGCGGAGGATTTTGTCCTGCCCATCGGGCGGGCGAAAATCGAGCGCCGGGGCCGCGACGTCACCATCACGGCGTTTTCCATCACCGTCTCGACCGCGCTCGCCGCGGCCGAGAAACTCGCCGAGCAGGGGATCGAGGCGGAGGTGATCAATCTCCGCACGCTGCGCCCGCTCGATACCGCGACCATCGTCGAGAGCGTGAAGCGCACCAACCGCCTCGTCACCGTCGAGGAGGGCTGGCCCTTCGCCGGGATCGGCGCCGAGATCGCGATGCAGGTGATCGAGCACTGCTTCGACTGGCTGGACGCCCCGCCGGCGCGGGTCTGTGGCGTCGATGTGCCGCTGCCCTATGCCGCCAATCTCGAAAAACTCGCCCTCCCGCAGCCCGATTGGGTGGTCGAGGCGGTGCGCAAAACCACCCAGGGCATGGGCTGAGGGAGAATTCTCATGGCCACCAACATCCTGATGCCAGCACTTTCGCCGACCATGACCGAGGGCACGCTCGCGCGCTGGCTCAAGAAGGAGGGCGAGGTCGTCAAGGCCGGCGATGTCATCGCCGAGATCGAGACCGACAAGGCGACGATGGAAGTGGAAGCCGTCGATGAGGGCGTGCTGGGAAAAATCCTGGTGCCCGACGGGAGCGAGGACGTGAAGGTCAACGCGCCGATCGCGGTGCTGGTGGCCGAGGGGGAAAGCGTCCCCGCCGGCCCCGCCCCGCCAGCCGAGAAAGCCGCCGCCGCCGCCCCAGCCCCCAGCCCAGCGCCCCCGCCCGCCGCCACCGCGGCCGCGCCGGCCCAGGCGAACGGGCACGCGCCCGCCGGCGAGCGGCTCTTCATCTCGCCGCTGGCCCGTCGCATGGCGCGCCAGGCCGGGCTCGATCCGGCGACGCTTGTCGGCAGCGGCCCCTCCGGGCGGATCGTCAAGGCTGATATCGAGGCGGCGCTGCGCCAGGCGCCACCCGCGGCGCCGCAAGCCGCCGCGCCCGCCACCCCGCCGCCGGCACCCGCGCCACGCGCGGGCGCCATCACCGCGCCGCACGACCTCGTGCCCCATTCCTCGATGCGCAAGGTGATCGCGCGCCGGCTCGTCGAAGCCAAACAGCAGATCCCGCATTTCTACATCACGCTCGACGTCGCGCTCGATGCGCTGCTCGATTTGCGCGCGGCGCTGAATGCCAAATCAGCGAAAGAAGGGCCGGGCGCCTTCAAGCTTTCGGTCAACGATCTGCTGATCAAGGCGGCGGCGATCGCGCTCCGGCGGGTGCCCAAGGTCAATGCGAGCTTTACCGAGGACGGCATCGCCTTCTATCGCGATGTCGATATCAGCGTCGCCGTCGCCATTCCCGATGGGCTGATTACCCCGATCATCCGCCATGCCGACGAGAAAGGTCTGGCGGCAATCAGTAACGAGATGAAAACCCTCGCCGCGCGGGCGCGCGCGGGAAAACTGAAGCCCGAGGAATTCCAGGGCGGCGGCTTCTCGATTTCCAATCTCGGCATGTATGGCGTGCGCGAATTCGCCGCCATCATCAACCCGCCACAAAGTGCCATTCTCGCCATCGGCGCCGGCGAGAAGCGCCCGGTGGTGAAGGCAGGCGCGCTCGCCATCGCCACCCTGATGACCTGCACGCTGAGCGTCGATCACCGCGTCGTCGATGGCGCGCTCGGGGCGGAATGGCTCGCCGCCTTCAAGGCGATCGTCGAAGATCCCCTGAGCCTGATGCTTTAGCGCCGGGAAGAGGCCGCATGCCAGAGACCGAATTCGATCTGATCGTGCTGGGCGGCGGGCCCGGCGGCTATGTCGCGGCGATCCGAGGCGCTCAGCTCGGTCTGAAAACCGCGCTGGTCGAGCGCGAGCATTTGGGCGGCATTTGCCTCAACTGGGGCTGCATCCCGACCAAGGCGCTGCTGCGCTCCTCGGAAATCAACCACCTCCTGCACCATCTGCCGGAATTCGGCTTTTCCGCCGAGAATATCCGTTTCGATCTCACCGCCGTGGTGAAACGCTCGCGCGCGGTGGCGAAGCAGCTTTCCTCGGGCGTCGCACATCTCTTGCGCAAAAATAAGGTCACGGTGTTCGATGGCAGCGGCAAACTCGCCGGAGGGGGAAAACTCGCGGTCGAGAAGGCAGGCAGCGCCGTCACAATGCTTGCGGCGAAGCACGTCGTTCTCGCCACCGGCGCGCGGGCGCGCGAGTTGCCCGGCCTCGAAGCCGATGGCAAGCTGATCTGGACCTACAAGCAGGCGATGGTGCCGACAGCGCTGCCGAAACGTCTTCTCGTCATCGGCTCGGGCGCCATCGGCATCGAGTTCGCGAGTTTCTATCGCAACATGGGCGCCGATGTCACCGTGGTCGAGGTGCTCGACCGCATCCTCCCCGTCGAGGATGCCGAAATCAGCGCCTTTGCCCACAAGGCGTTCGAAAGGCAGGGAATGAAAATTCTCGTCGGGGCGAAGGTGACGGCGGCAAAAAAATCCGCCGAGAGCGTGACGGTCACCCTTGAGACGGGCACAAAGAAAACGGAGATCGTCGTCGATCGCGTCATCTCGGCGGTCGGCATCGTCGGCAATGTCGAAGGATTGGGGCTTGCCGAGGCGGGCGTGCGGGTGGAAAAAACCCACGTTGTCGTCGATGAATTTTGCCGCACCGGGGTTCCCGGCCTCTACGCCATCGGCGATCTCGTGGGTCCGCCCTGGCTTGCCCATAAGGCGAGCCATGAGGGCGTGGTGTGCGTCGAGAAAATCGCGGGAGTTGCCGGTGTCCATCCCCTCGATGTCACGAACATTCCCGGCTGCACCTATTGCCGTCCGCAGATCGCCTCGGTCGGCCTCACCGAGGCGAAGGCGAAGGAAGCCGGCCACGAGGTGCGCGTCGGACATTTTCCCTTCATCGGCAATGGCAAGGCGATCGCGCTCGGCGAGCCCGAGGGCTTGGTCAAGACGGTGTTCGACGCCAAGACCGGCGCGCTGCTTGGCGCCCATATGATCGGCGCCGAGGTCACCGAAATGATCCAGGGCTACGTCCTCGCCCGCACGCTGGAGAGCACGGAAGCGGAACTGATGCACACCGTCTTCCCCCACCCGACGATCAGCGAGACCATGCATGAGGCCGTGCTCGACGCCTACGGCCGCGCCATCCATTTCTGATGCTGAGGATTTTTGCTCGCCAACCCGCAGCGCGGGAAGCCTTGCCTTGACTATCTCGCCAAATGCCAAAGCCCAAGGGCGGCGGCAAACAGCGGCGCAATGGTGAGAAGATAGGCCGCAAGCGGCGGCAGATCGGGTGCGAGGCGGAGCCCGAGCAGAGCGGCATAGGCCATGGCGCCGCCGGCCAGAAGGCCCGGCATCATGCGCGGCAGCCAGAGCGCGAGCGCCGCTCGTCCCGGCGAAAAACCCGCCGCCCCGAGCGCCGCCACCGTCTCATCGCCGACGGCCTTGAGCGCGGCGGCGGCAAAACCCATCGCGAACGGCCAGGCGAGCAAAACGGCGACGATGACATCGCCTTCCTGATCGGCCAGCATCGCCGCCGCAACCAGCGACGCCAGCGCCAGCATCCAGGCGCCGCCGCGCAGCCAGGCCTGGCCGCGCCAGACCGCCCAGGCGCCGAGCGCGCCGAGCAGGACGGCGAGGAGGGTGGCGAGATCGGCGGCGAGCAATGCCGGGCGCAACGCTCCGGGATGGGGAGCGAAGAAAGCCGCGAGCAGCAGCCCCGCCAGCAGCCAGATCGCGACCCTGCCCGACATTCCGAGGCGCTAATGCTGCGCGAGCCAGGCGTCGAAGCGCTGGCGGAGGGCCGCTTCGTTCTCTTCCCAGAACGCCTCGTCGAAGGGCAGCGCGTCCTTGAGGTTGCCGGGGCTGGAGGGCGAGAGCGCGCGCAGCGGCGGCGGCAGCAGCGCGCTCGCGCCCTTGGCGAGCGGGCCGAAGGCGAAATTGGTCATGAGCCGCGCCTCAAGCGCGGGGTCGCCGATGAAGGCGAGGAATTTCCGCGCCGGATCGAGCAGCGGCGTGCCGGCGATGAGGGCGAAGCTTTTGACGCGATAGAGGCTGCCGTTCCATTGCATGCCGAAATGATGTGTGCCGTCGCGGTCGGCGGCGACGATTTCCTCGCTCGGCGCCATCGTCATCAGTACCTTGCCCTCGCCGAGTTGGCGCGCCGCCTCGTCGTCTTTTTCCCACCACACGAGATAGGGCCGCAGTTGATCGAGCTTGCGAAAGGCGCGCTTGAGACCTTCGGATGTGCGCAGCGTCGCATAGACATCGCCGGGGGCGACGCCATCGGCAAGGAGCGCGAATTCGAGCGTCATACGCGGATCACGCCGCAAGCCGCGTTTGCCGGGATATTTCGCGACGTCCCAGAAATCCGCCCAGCTCGGCGCGCCTTGGATTTTATCGTTATCCCAGCTCAGAACCATGGTTTTCAGAAAGGCCCCGACCCCGCACTCGCTCACCGCCTCGGGCAGATAGCGCTCGCGCCCGCCGATCGCTGTCCAGTCGAGTTTTTGCAACAGGCCGCGCGCGCAGCCCTCGCGCAATACCGGTGCCGCGAGCAAAACGATGTCCCAGGGGGTATGCGCGCCGGCGGCGAGCGTGATCGCCTCGATGCTCCCATCGAATGGCGCCTCGACCATCGCGATGCCGCTCTGCTGGGCAAAGGCCGCGACAAAATTTTTTGCCAGTTCCGCGACCAGCGGCTCATCCGGTGCGGCGAGGGTGAGATCGCGCGCGCCGGCCGGGGTCACGACAGCGCTGAGCAGGACAAAAAAAACCAGCACGTCACGGCTGAGCGCGGCAACACGCGCGGGCCACGCCCCGCTCACGTCGAGTCCCGCGGGGTTGCGGCAAAAATGCGCGCATGCGCGGCACTCCACGCGACCGACATCTCAAGCCCTGGTTGCAAACCTCGCAGATTGGCGCTAGCAGGGCGCGTAATGATGATTTCTCCACCCGCGCCGAGAGAAACGATAAGCCGGGTTAACGCACCAAGCGGCATGACCTTGCGCAGCACCGCGGAAATCGCTCCTTCCCCCAATTCCTCGGCGGCGATCGCCGCCACCGCGATCCGCTCCGGCCGGATCATCAAGCGCGAGCGTTGCCCGATCGCGATCCGCTCGGCAAGAGAGCCCGCGACGCGCGCGCCATTATCGAGGCGGAGGCGGGCGATATCATTCTCGTCTTCCTCCAGGACGCCATCGAGAATATTGGCCTCGCCCATCGCGATCGCGGCGGTGAGGCTCGCGGGCGCGTCATAGAGGCTTTGTGGCGTGCCGTCCTGAACGATGCGGCCCTCGTGCAGCACCAGGGCGCGATCGGCGAGCGCGAAAACCGCGGCCGGCGTGCGCGCGGCGAGCAGCGTCGTCACCCCTGGCGCGGCGGGGCCGGCGCGGAGCAGGGTTGCCAGCATGCGGCGTTCGGGCTCGGCGAAGCCGTCATCCGGCTCCTCCAGCAACAGCAGCGCCGGCGAGGCGATCAGGGCGCGCGCGAGGGCGGCGCGATAGCGCTCGGCGGGTGAAAGTTCCCCCGGTCGGCGCGCGGCGCACTCGGCCAGCCCAACCATCGCCAGCATCGCGGCGACCCGCCCTCGCCGCACCTTGCCGGCGATCCCACGCGCGGCGAGCGGGGCGGCGACATTGCCGGCGATATCGCGAAAGCCGATCAGCCCGGCATTGGCCGGCACGTAGCCGAAGCCCCGCCGATGCGCTGGGGTGGCCTGGAGCCGCCGGCCGTTGATCACGATCTCGCCCGATCCCGGGCGGCGCAATCCGGCGATCATGCGCAGCACGCCGCGCGCCGCCGCACCATAGCGATCGAGCAGGGCGAGGCTTTCACCCCGCGCCATCATCAGGGCGGCATCCTCGCCGGCGGCCAGGTCGATGCCGCGCACGGCAAGAAAAGCTGGCTCGGGGAGATCGCTCGATTGCATCACGAGGAGGGTTTTCGTATGGCCTAGGGCGTGATGGCAACCACCCATCGCACGATGTTTCGATAAAGAAAGGACGAATGCCATGAGCAACGCCAAGCCCGCCGAGGATCCGGCCGCCGAGATCGCCCGCCTCACCGCCGAACTCGAGACGCTGCGCGGTCGGGCCGGAGCTGCCCTGGGACGCGCCGGCAAGGAAGCCGGAAAGCTGGCCGAGGACGCCCGTGATCTGGCGCGCCATGAGACCGAGGCGCTGGCGCGGCAGGTGCAGGAACGGCCGCTGCTCGCGCTCGCCATCGCGGGTGCTGTGGGCTTCCTGATCGGGCGGCTGGCACGCTAGCGCGATGCGGGCACTCCGCCTCGCCCGCATCGCGCTGGCGGCGGAGGCGCTGCGCTGGCGGCTTTGGGGGCGACGACGAGGCCGGCAAGGGGCGCTGCTGGGCGCCGCCCTGGTCTTCGCGCTGCTGGCCCTGGCGTTGCTCCATCTCGCCCTCTGGCTGTGGTTCGCGGCGCGGCTGGGAGGGGTTGGCGGAGCGCTGGTGATCGCCGCGGGGGATGCTGCGGTCTCCTCCCTGCTGGTGCTTGCCGCCTATCTCGGCGGCGGCGAGGGACGCCTCGGCGGGGAAGCGGCGCGGCTCCGCGAGCAGGCGCTGGCCTCACTCCGCGCCGAGGTTTTCGGCTCGGCGCTCGCCGTCTTGCTCCATCTCTGGCGTCGCGAGCCATAGCCGGGAGCGCGCGGCCGGTTGGCGTCTCGCCTCGCTCCCGCAGCGCGGCTATAGGATGCGGGAGAGATAAATTTTTGGGGAGCATTCCTGCGCATGGATGAGGCGGCAAGTGTGCAAAGCACGCATGAGGGCAGGATCGGGCGGCTCCTGCTCAACCGGCCCAAGGCGCTGAATGCGCTTGATCTCGAGATGATCCGTGGCCTCGCCGCGGCGCTTGAGGGCTGGCGCGACAGGCCGTCGGTGCATGCGGTGCTGATCGCGGGCGCGGGCGGGCGGGCGTTTTGCGCCGGGGGCGATATCCGTGCCGTGCGCGACGCCGCCCTCGCCGGGGACAATGTCGCGATCGAGCGCTTCTTCGCCGAGGAATACGCGCTGAACGAGGCGATCGCGCGCTACCCGAAACCCTATATCGCGCTGATCGACGGCGTTTGCATGGGCGGCGGCATCGGGGTTTCGGTCCACGGCACATTCCGCATCGCCAGCGAGCACGCGATTTTCGCCATGCCGGAGACCGGCATCGGGCTGTTCCCCGATATCGGCGCGAGCTATTTTTTGCCCCGCCTGCCAGGCGAGCTTGGCATGTATCTCGCGCTCACCGGGGCGCAATTGCGCGGCGCGGATGCCGTCCATGCCGGGCTCGCCACGCATTTCGTGCGCCGCGAGGCGTTGGCCGATCTTGCTGCCGCGATAACGCGTGACGGGCCGGCGGTGATCGCGGGCTTTGCCGCGCCCTTGCCGCCGTTCAGCCTGGCCGCCCACCGCGCACGGATCGATGCCTGTTTTTCCGCGCCCTCGGTGGCCGAGATTTTTGCCCGCCTCGCCGCCAGCGAGGAAAAATTCGCCCAGGCGACACTGGCTGTGCTGAAAACCCGCTCGCCGGCGGCGCTGCTATGGTCGTTCGCGCTGCTGCGGCGCGGCGCGGCGCGTGAACTGCGCGCCTGCCTCGCTCAGGAACTCGCGCTCACCCGGAAGGTGACGCGGCATCCCGATTTTCTCGAGGGTGTGCGCGCCATGGTGGTCGATAAGGATCGCACCCCGCACTGGTCGGCACCCTCGATCGATGCGGTCGACGCCATGGCAATCGATGCGCTTTTCGCCTGACGAGGGCGCCGCGCCGCGCCGGCTGCTGCTCGGGATTTCCCTGGTGCTGATCGGCTTCAACCTCCGCCTGCCGATCGCGAGCCTCGGGCCGGTGCTGCCCGAGGCGGCGCGGGCGGATGGGCTCACGCCCTTGGCCACCAGCGTCCTGACCACGCTGCCCTCGCTCTGCTTCGGGCTTTTCAGCCCGCTCGCGCCCTCGATGAGCCGGCGCATCGGCGCCGAGCACACCGTGCTGGTCATGCTCGCGGTGCTCACCCTCGGCACCGCGCTCCGCGGCCTCGGCGGCGCGCCCGCCCTGTTCGCGGCGCAAATCCTCGCCTGTCTCGGCATCGCCGCGATCAACGTGCTCGCCCCGGTGCTGGTGAAGCGCGATTTTCCCCGGCACGCCGCGATGATGACCGGGCTTTTCACCATGGCGCTCTGTGTTGGCGCCGCCCTCGCCGCCGGCACCACGGTGCCGCTCCGTCATCTGCTCGGTGGCTCCTGGGCGCTGGCACTCGCCGCCTGGGCGTTGCCGGCGCTGCTCGCGGCGCTGCTCTGGGCGCCGCTTCTGCCACCCCAGGAGACCATGCTCGGGCCGCCGGCGCGACCGCGCTCGCTGCTCACCGACCCACTGGCCTGGCAAGTCACCTTGTTCATGGGGCTGCAATCGGCGCTCGCCTATCTGGTGTTCGGCTGGCTCGCGCCGATCCTCCGCGATCGCGGGCTGAGCCCGGCGGTCGCCGGCTATCTCCTTTCGCTCTCCATCCTCGGCCAGGCGGTGACCTCGCTCGTCGCGCCAAGTTTTGCCGCGCGCCGGCGCAGCCAGAGCGGGGTGGCGCTGTTCTTTTCGGGGTTGGCGGTGGCGAGCCTGCTCGGCTGCCTCCTGGCCCCCCTCGGCACCGCCTGGCTCTGGGCGATCCTGCTCGGGCTGGCCCAGGGGGGATTGTTCGGCACCGCCCTGATGCTCATCGTGCTGCGCGCCCGCGACGCCCTGACTGCGGGCCAGCTTTCCGCCATGGCGCAAGGCATCGGCTATCTCCTCTCAGCACTCGGGCCGCTGCTCGCCGGGACGCTGCATGGCATGACCGGCGGCTGGGGCGCGGTGGCGGGCTGGGTGGGCGTGCTCGGCGGGGCGATGGCCTGGAGCGGGGCACAAGCCGGGCGGGCGCGCTATGTCGGCGCCTCGGCCCCGACCGCCGCCGCGACCACCGGGGCGAGCGCGCGGTAATCGGCCGTCCGCGGCGCCGCCGTCCGCCACGCGAGCCCAAGCGTGCGCCAAGCGCCTTCGCCGGCAAGCGGACGGAGCGCGATCTCGGCCCCCGCCGCCACGCCGCCCCGGATCGCGAGTTCGGGCAGCAGGGTGACGCCGAGGCCGCCGGCGACCATCTGCACTAGCGTCCGCAGGCTGGTCGCGGCGAATTCGCTGGAAAAATCCTCGCCGTCGCGCTCGCCCCCGAGCAGGCCGCAGGCGGCGAGCGCCTGATCGCGCAGGCAGTGCCCCTCTTCGAGCAGCAGCAGATCCTCGCCCGCCAGCGCCGCGACCGGCACCTCGGCGCGGCCGGCAAGCAGATGGCCAGGCGGCAGGGTGGCGACGAAGCGATCGCGCGCCACCAGGATCGTGTCCGCGCCGGCGCAATCGCAGGGCAGCGCCAGCAGCAGCACGTCGAGCCGCCCGGCGCGCAGGCGCTCGAGCAGCCGCGCCGTGGTGTCCTCGCGGAGAAACAGGCGGAGATGGGGGAAGGCGGCGCGCAGATGCGGGATCAGCCGGGGCAGCAGGAACGGCGCGATGGTCGGAATGAGGCCGAGGCGAAGCGGGCCGCTCATCGGCGCGCGCGCCGAGGTCGCGGCGTCCGCCACCGCCTGCAAGGCCGCCATCGCCGTCCGCGCCCGCTCCACCAGATTGCGCCCGAGGGCGGTGAACACTACCCGCTTACCCATGCCGCGGTCGAGGATCTCGGCATCCAACTGATGCTCCAGCATCAGGATGCCGGCGGAAAGCGTCGATTGCGTCACCGCGCAGGCCTGGGCGGCGCGGCCGAAATGCTTGTGCTCGGCGAGGGCCAGGAGATAGCGCAATTGT
>JAKCCP010000358.1 GCA_021841985.1 Pseudomonadota bacterium
CGTCCTCCACGCCGCGGGCGGAAAATTCCTGGATCACCCAGCGCGTGACCCCGCGCCCGGCCAGGGTCTCGGCCATGGCGCGCAACGCCGCGGGCGGGAGCAGCGCCGGGTGATAGGTGGTGCGGATTTCGTGGGCGACGCCGGAGGCCAGTACCGCCTCGAGCGCGGCGCCAAAACGCGGGCCTAAATTTCTCCGCCCCGTCGTTGGCCGCGTGTCGGTGAGCGGCGCCTTCCAATCGAGCCCGACCCAGTCGAGGCGATCGAGCACGCCGGCGAGCCGGTCGGGATAGACCCCCGAACTGTGCAGGCCGGTCGCGAAGCCACGCGCCCGAGTTTCGCCGAGTGCCGCGCCAAGCCCCGGCTGCGCGCAGGGCTCGCCGCCGCTGAACACGACGCCATCGAGCAGACCGCGCCGGCTCTCCAGCCAAGCAAGGACGGTGCCCCACTCGAGCCCGCCCGCACCGCGCGGGCGGAGATGCGGGGCATGGCAATAGGGGCAGGCGAGCGGGCAGAATTGCAGATGCACAACGCAGGCGAGCCGGCCGGGGAAATCACCGGTGGTGAACCGCGTGAGCCCACCGATGCGAAGGGTTGTCTCAGCCATCGGCGGGAGCGCTGAAAAACCGCCGCTCCTCGAATTCACCCTGCTTGCCGAGATTGAACGAGGCAACCGGGCGGTGATAGCCCATCACCCGGGTCCACACCTCGCAAACCTGCCCCTCCCGTCCCGCGGCGGCGCAGTGTGGGCAGCTCGCGTGCTCGCCCGGCAGGTAGCCATGCTCGGGGCAGACCGAGAAGGTTGGTGTGATGGTGATATAGGGCAGGCGGAAACGCGAGAGCGCGCGGCGAACGAGATCACGGCAGGCCGCTGCCGAGCCGATCGGCTCGCCGAGATAGAGATGCAGCACGGTGCCGCCGGTGTATTTGGCTTGCAGCTCGTCCTGCCGGGCCAGCGCCTCGAAGGGGTCATCGGTGAAGCCGACCGGCAATTGCGAGGAATTGGTATAATAGGGTTTTGCCCCCGTGCCGGCCTGAAGAATATCCGGGAAACGCTTGCGGTCCTCGCGCGCGAAGCGATAGGTCGCACCCTCCGCCGGCGATGCTTCGAGATTATAGAGATGCCCGGTGTCTTCCTGAAAGCCGATGATCGCCGCGCGCACGCGATCGAGAAAATCACAGGCAAAACGATGGCCCTCAACGCTGGTGATGTCTGCCGCGCCGGCGGTGAAATTGCGGACCATTTCGTTGATGCCGTTGACACCAATGGTGGAAAAATGATTACGCAGCGAGCCGAGATAGCGTCGCGTGAACGGGTAGAGCCCGTTGTCCATGTGGCGCTGGATGACCTTGCGCTTGATCTCGAGACTGTCGCGGGCCAGCGCCAGCAACGTATCGAGCCGGGCATGAAGGGCCGATATGTCGCCCGCGAAAAGATAGCCGAGACGCGCGCAATTGAGGGTGACGACGCCGATCGAGCCGGTCTGCTCGGCCGAGCCGAACAGCCCGTTGCCGCGCTTGAGCAATTCGCGAAGATCGAGCTGCAGGCGGCAACACATCGAGCGTACTTGGTTTGGTTTCATATCTGAATTGATAAAATTCTGGAAATAGGGCAGGCCGTAGCGCGCCGTCATGGCGAAAAGGCGTTGGGCGTTTTCCGAATCCCAGGGAAAATCGGCGGTGATGTTGTAGGTCGGGATGGGAAAGGTGAAGACGCGGCCACGCGCATCGCCCGCCGTCATCACCTCGATATAGGCACGGTTGATGGCGTCCATCTCGGGCTGCAGATCCCCATAGCGAAAGGGCATTTCTTCACCCGCGATCACCGGGGTTTGCTCTCTCAAATCCTCGGGGCAAACCCAGTCGAGGGTAATATTGGTAAAAGGCGGCTGGCTGCCCCAGCGCGCGGGCACGTTGAGGTTGAAGACGAATTCCTGGAGGTTCTGCCTGATCTCGGCATAAGAAAGCCGGTCCTTGCGCACGAAGGGGGCGAGATAGGTGTCGAACGAGCTGAACGCCTGCGCCCCCGCCCACTCGTTCTGTAGCGCGCCGAGGAAGTTGACCATCTGTCCGACCGCGCTCGAGAGATGGCGCGGGGCCGAGGCGTCAACCTTGCCTTCTATCCCGTTGAGCCCCTCCGCCAGCAGCGTGCGCAGCGACCAGCCCGCGCAGTAGCCGGCGAGCATGTCGAGATCGTGGATGTGCAACGCGCCATCGCGATGCGCCTCGCCGATCTCCGGCGGATAGACGTGACTGAGCCAATAATTCGCGGTGATTTTTCCTGCCGCGTTGAGGATCAGCCCGCCCAGCGAATAGCCCTGGTTGGCATTCGCCTGCACCCGCCAATCGCTGTGATCAAGATATTCGTTGACCGAGGCGACGGCATCGACGGCCATCGCGCGGTCGGTGCGGAGTTGCGTGTGCTGTGCGCGATAAAGAATATAAGCCCGCGCCGTGCGATACCAGCCGGCTTGCATCAAGGCGAGTTCGACCGCGTCTTGGATCTCCTCGATGGTGGGCGGCGTCGGGCGATCGACGAGGGCGGCGGAAATGTCGCGCGCGAGTTCGTGGGCGACATCCTCGGCGAACTCGCCGCTTGCTTGGCCGGCGCGCGCGATCGCCGCGGCGATCCGCCGCATCTCGAATGGCGCGCGCGAGCCATCGCGGCGGATGACCTCGCGCGCGAGCAATGACAGATTTTCCTCAAGACCGGCGATCTGCATCAGCGACGCTCCTCACGAATCAACATATAGTAGATCGGCCCCCATAAATTACCCTTGATCTAGATCAAGGCAACGGCGCTCGCGTTGCGACGCCGCTCTCGCGCGGCTCCGTCAGGGGCGGGTCGCTCGATATGTCTTGAGCAGGCCGAATTCAGTGGTGCAGCGGGCGTTTTGAAACCCGGCGGCGAGCAGGGCGGTGAGGATGGTCTCCGGGGACACGCAGGTCTCGATCGTATCCCAGTAGTAGCGCATCAGCGTCTCGGCGTGGCGGCCGGAGCCCGCGAGCCGGCTCAGGAGCGGCACCACCCGGCCGAGATAGGCGCCGGCCAGGAGATGCGCCAGGCGACTGCCGGGGCGGCCGATCTCCAGCAGCAGCACCTGCCCGCCCGGCCGCAGCACCCGGGCGAACTCGGCGAAGGCGCCATCGAGGCTGGCGGCGTGGCGCAGCGCGTAGCCCATGGTCAAGAGCTCGAATTGCGCGTTCGCGAACGGCAGGGCCTCCATCGGGCCCTGGACCAGACGCAGCCCGGGATGGCGGCCAGCGACGCGCAGCATCCCGGCGCTGAGATCGAGCGCCGTGACGCTGCCCGAGGGTCCGACCAGGGGTAGCGCGGCGGCGGCAAGCATGCCGGTGCCGGTTGCGACATCGAGTACCATTTTCCCTGGCCCGAGGCCGATCTCGCGCAGCATCCGGGCGCGATGGCGGCGGGCGGTGCCGAAGGAGAAGATCTGGTTGATGCCGTCATAGTCGCCCGCCGTGACATCGAACAGCCGACGCACGAACCCCACCCGCTCGGCCGCGCCCGCGTAATAGGCCGTCAGCGCGGGATGGGGAGGCAGGGGGTGCGGCGGCGGTGTGGATCCTTCGGGCACGACGCCTTGTATCACACGCGCCGCCCTGCCGGCCAAGCACCGCCAAGCCAAGGAGACGCCCGACGCTAAGGGGGAGTTGAGAATTTATCGAAGCAAAATAACGCCAGGGGCTCTGCCCCTGGACCACGCTGGGGCCAGCGGCCCCAC
>JAKCCP010000053.1 GCA_021841985.1 Pseudomonadota bacterium
ACATGCGAGAGATGGCGCAGATCGCGCACCTCGACATCGACCACGATCTCGCAGAAATCCTGCTGGCGGTTGACGGTGCGGAGATTGGCGATGGCGCCGTCCTGCTTGCTGATGGCATTGACGAGGCTGGCCAGCGCGTTCGGCTCGTTGCCGGTGATGACGCTGATGCGCCCGACATGCTTGCCGGATTTTTCGCGCCCGAGCGCCGCCGGATCCCAGTCGACATCGATGAAGCGCTCGGGGGTCGCGGCGAATTGCTCGAGCGTCTGACAGCTCCGGGTGTGGATGGTCACGCCCTTGCCGGTGGCGATGATGCCGACGATCGGGTCACCCGGCAGCGGATGGCAGCAGCCGGCGAAATGCACCGCCATGCCGGAGATGAGGCCGATGATCGCCATGCCGGGATCGGCCGGCGCGGTGCCGTTGCGCGGTGCGCGGGCGGCAAAGCCGGGGACCATGCGCGGCGCGCGCGACGCTTGCCGCAATTCCGGATAGGCGGTGTGGACGACCTCCTTCGGTCCGATCGCGCCAAAGCCGACGGCGATGAAGAGATCCTCGAGCGAGGCCTGTTTCAGGGGCTTGAGCGTCGCTTCGAGCATTTTCTCGCTGCCCTCCACCCCTTCCTGGCGGAAGGCGCGGACCAGCATGGCGTGGCCCTCGTCGCGCTGCTGCTGGCGCTGCTGCTGGTGGACGAAGCGGCGGATGCGCGCCCGCGCCTTGCCGGTGACGCAGAAGCGCTCCCATTGCGGCGACGGCGTGCCGCCGCGCGCGGTCATGATCTCGACCTGGTCGCCGTTCTGGAGCTGATAGCGGAGCGGCACCAGCCGCCCGTTCACCTTGGCGCCGACACAGGTATCGCCGACCTGGCTATGCACGGCATAGGCGAAATCCACCGCCGTCGCCCCGCGCGGCAGCGGAATGAGCTTGCCCTTGGGCGTGAAGCAGAAGACCTGATCCTCATAGAGTTCGAGCTTGGTGTTTTCCAGGAACTCGTCAGGGGCGGCGGAATCCTCGAGGATTTCGAGCAGATCCTGGACCCAGCGGAACTGCTTGACCTCCTTGAGATTGGCGGGCTCGGCGCTGCCGGCGGCCTTGTAGGCCCAGTGGGTGGCAACGCCGTTTTCGGCGATCTCGTGCATGGCGCGGGTGCGGATCTGCACCTCGATCTTCTGGTTGCGCGGATGGCGCAGCGTGACGCCGGTATGGAGGCTCTGATAGAGGTTCGATTTCGGGGTCGAGATGTAGTCCTTGAAGCGCCCGGCGATCACCGGATAGGCGGCGTGGACGGCGCCGAGGGCGGCGTAGCAGGCTTCGCGCGTCGGCACCACGATGCGGAACGCCATGATGTCGGAAAGCTGCTCGAAGCTCACCTTCCGGCGCTGCATCTTCTCCCAGATCGAAAACGGCGATTTCTCGCGCCCGGTGACCTCGAACACCGGCACGCCGGCGGCCTCGCAGATGCCGCGCAGTTCGTGACGGATCTCCTCGATGACGTCGGCCCCCTGGCCACGGAGGAAATTGAGCCGCGCCTGGATGGTCTCATAGGCGGCGGGCTCGATCTGGGCGAAGGCGAGGGTTTGCAATTCGGTCTTGACCTGGTCCATGCCGATCCGCTCGGCGAGCGGGGCATAGATTTCCATCGTCTCGCGGGCGATGCGCTCGCGCCGGGCCGCCTCACGCACGAAATGGAGGGTGCGCATGTTGTGCAGACGGTCGGCGAGCTTGACCAGGAGAACCCGGATATCCTTGCTCATCGCCAGCACCAGCTTGCGGAAATTCTCCGCCTGCTTGGTGCGGTCCGATTGCAGCTCGAGCCGGGTGAGCTTGGTCACGCCATCGACCAGGCCGGCGACATCGGCGCCGAAGCGGCGGCTGATCTCGGCGAGCGACGCCTTGGTGTCCTCGATGGTGTCGTGGAGCAGGGCGGTGCAGAGACTGGCGGTATCGAGCTTGTAGCCGGCGAGGATCATCGCCACCGCGAGCGGGTGGGTGATGTAGGGATCGCCGTTGTCGCGGCGCTGCTCGGCGTGGGCGGCGCGCGCGAATTCATAGGCGGCGGTGATCAGCGCGCCATCGGCCTTCTGGTCATAGAGGGCGACGCGGCGGACGAGTTCCTCGGCCGGGGAAAGCCGGGGAGCGCCGGCGAGCGCGGCGAAAGGCTGGCTCAGGCCGCCTTCCGGGAGGCGCTGGAACGCCGGGATCGCCCTGCCGCCGCTACCCGCTGCCACTCCATTGCTCCTATCGGCTGGCTCCTACCGGCTGGCTCCTATCGGCGGGAACGCCCGGAAAGCTCGGCCTCGATCGCCGCCTCGAGATCGCGCGGCGAGAGATCCTCGCCCTCGATCGGCAGATTGCCCATCTCCTCATCGGCCGAGATATCCTGAAGGCCGAAAATGTTCTGCTCGGTCGGGATCAGGTCCATCACCTCCACCTCGGCCGGCTCCGGCTCCGGCGCGCGGGCCAGCGAGCGGATGAGATCGCTTTCGAGCTTCTTGATCTCCACCGTCTCGTCGGCGATTTCGCGGAGCGCGACCACCGGGTTCTTATCGTCGTCGCGATCGATGGTCAGTTCTTCGCCGCGGCTGAGATTGCGCGCCCGCTGCGCCGCGAGCAGAACCAGCTCGAAGCGGTTGGGAACTCTCTCGACGCAATCCTCGACGGTCACGCGTGCCATGCGGGCAAGCTCCACGCTGTAATGGTTGGGAATAACCAGATTTAGGCGCGCGGGGGGCGAAAATCAAGCCAAATTGGCGGAAAGCAAAATGGCGGAAAGACGGCACGGGTGGCCAGGGCAACGGCACGCGGGTAGTCTCGCCCCCCAATCCGAGGGGAAGATGGCCGTGAACGAAGAGACCCGCCCGAACGCCGCGCAATGGAAGAACTGGAACGAGGTTTCCGGCCCGAAATGGGTGCGCGCGGCGGCGGTGATGGAGCAGCGTCTGGCGCCGGTCAATGATCTGCTGCTCGCCCACGCCGCGCCGCGCCCGGGCGAGCGGGTGCTGGAGATCGGCTGTGGCACCGGCGCGACCACGCTTTTGCTCGCCGAGGCGGTGGGCGCGGCGGGCAGCGTGCTCGGGGTCGATATCTCGGCGCCGATGCTGGCGCTGGCCGAGGCGCGGCTCGCCGACGCGAAAGCGGCGCAGGCCCGGCTCCTCGCCGCCGACGCCCAGATCCACCCCTTCCCCGCCGCCGCCTTCGACCTCGCTTTGTCGCGCTTCGGGGTGATGTTCTTCGCCGAACCCATCGCCGCCTTCCAGAATATCGCCGCCGCCCTCAAGCCCGGCGGGCGGCTCTGCTTCGCCGCCTGGGCCGGGATCGAGGCCAATCCGCACTGGCAGGCGCCCTACGCCATCGCGCTCCGCGCGCTCGGCCCGCCCAAGCCGCGCCCGGCGCGGAGCCCGGGGCCGCTCGCCTTCAGCGATCCCGAATACGTGCGCGAGATCCTGGCGGCGTCGGGCTTCGCGGCCATCACCATCACCGCCGCGCCGGTCGCGCTGGCCGGAAGAGAGGCGGCGGAAGAAGCCGCGCTGGCCATGCTGTTCGGCCCCTCCGGCGCCCTGGTCGAGGAAAAGCGCCCCGATGACCGCCTGCGCGCGACCCTGCTTGGGGAGATGACGGCGGCGTTCGCGCGTTTTCCGACCATCCCCGGGGGAGCCCCTAGGGGCGACATCGCCCTTGCGGCCACCGTGCAACTGGTCACCGCGCGCCGCCGCTGACGCGCCTGCCGCCGC